>JAQGJF010000142.1 GCA_028290765.1 Tardiphaga sp. | reverse complement strand
GCGATGATCGACATCGCCGACGTCGCCATGCTGTTCATCCGCTGCCGCGGCGGCATCAGCCACCATCCGGACGAGCATGTGGAACTGGCCGACGCCGATGCAGGGGCGCGGGTGTTGCTAAGGTTGATCGAAGGATTTCGGGCGAAGCGGGATTTTCCGGATGCTCTCGAGGCCTGAGCCGCTCCGGCTTGAGGCAAGGCTATGGCCCGCGCGTTTCGTTACAGCCGTAACTTGATCGCTCCGGATCGACATCGGAATGTAATCGATAAATATGACGATCATCATGTAACCAGCGTTGTGGAACCCGCGGCAGCGGGCTTGCGACGCCATCCCAGTTCTGGAGGACGACATGCCCTTGTGGAAAGTCTATCACCCGGTCGGCGCTTTTACGGCAGAAGATAAGCAGGCCTTCGCGGAGAGAGTTACCGAGCTTTATGGAATATTGCCCAAGTTCTATGTCAACGTCGTTTTCCAGGAAATTCCCAAGGCTTCATTCTACATTGGTGGCAAGCCGGTAGACAATTTTATCCGATTGAGCATCGAGCACATCGCCCGAACCCTGCCGGACGACCGGAAGGCTTTGTGGCTGGAGCGCACCAACGAGGTGATCGCACCGTTTGTAAAAGATCGTGGCTTCGACTGGGAGTTCCACATCGACGAAACCCCGTTCGATCTCTGGTCCGTTCAAGGTTATCGACCGCCGCCCGCGGACTCCGAAGACGAAAAGAGGTGGGCCAGGGAAAATAAGCCGTCGCCACGCACGCACGCCTAGTTCAGTGATTTCGAAATACGAATCATGTCAGGCGGCGATGTCGCGACGTTGTCACCTCTCCCCGCACGCGGGGAGAGGTTCAGCACCCCGGCGGATCTCAGAAATCCAGGAGCGAAGCGGCTTTTGACAGCAGCACATTTCGGCGGCTGCATCTGAGGTGCCGACAGCGTCCACCTGTGAGATCCGATAATTGGAGGATGATATGATTCAGGATCGCAATCGGGGACTGGCGGTCATTACCGGAGCCTCGGCGGGCATCGGGGCGGTCTATGCGGATCGTCTCGCCGCGCAAGGCTATCCGTTGCTCCTGGTCGCCCGTCGCGCGGATCGCCTCAAGGATCTCGCGGCGGAGGTGAAGGGGAAATATCGGGCGAGCGTCACCACCCTCGTCGCAGATCTGGAGTTGAGCGAAGATCTGGCTCGGTTGGCATCCCGGATCGGCGAGGAGGACGTGACGATGCTGGTCAACAACGCGGGCGCGGGAGGGCTGGGGCCGACTGCGAAGGCCAGCGCCGAACAGCTCGACCGGATCATCAGCCTCAACATCGCCGCCGTGACGCGCCTGTCGCATGTCGCCCTTGCCAGGTTCCGCGATCGCGGCAACGGGACCCTCGTCAATATCGGCTCGAATATGGCTCACGCGCATGCGGCAAGCGGAGCGGTCTATACCGGGTCCAAAGCCTATGTGCTGAACTTCACCCGATCGCTCCAGGCTGAATATGCGGATAGCGCGATCCGGATTCAACTGGTGATGCCGGGACCCATCCACAGTGAATTCTTCTCGTCTCAAGGCATGAGCGAGGCGGTGTTTCCGCCAGATGCTTATCTGACAGCCGAACAGTTGGTGGATGCGGCGCTGGCTGGGCTCGCCGCAGGAGAGGTCGTGACCATACCTTCGATGGTCGAGATCGAGCCCTGGACCACGTTGGAGGCAGCCCGTGTCGCGTTTATGGAGGCGACGCTATCTGGCCAGGTGGGCCGGCGTTACCGTCGTCCGGGTCTGGACTAAATTAATGGAAATAGATGACGATCGATTGGACAGCCCTACGCGCTGAGATTCCATACCTGGAAATCGAGCCTGGATATTGATGGCCGACAACAATTCCAGGAACGCGCTGGTGATGGAATTGGCCGATGCGGATGCCGGGGCAAGGGTGTTGCTAAGGTTGATCGAAAGTTTTCGGCCGAAGGATGCGGCAGGCCTGGCTTCAGAGAAGGCCTCATCCTGAGGAGCCGCGCTCTTGCGCGGCGTCTCCCGCGACAACGGCGAAGCCGTTGCGCGTGGATGGCCGCGCAGCTCATGGTTCGAGACGGCGCTGAAGAAGCGCCTCCTCACCATGAGGTTTCCGTTGTAGCCCGTAGGATGGGTTGAGCCCCTGCGAAACCCATCGCGTCGCTCCCGGACCTGCGAGAAACGTGATGGGTTTCGCGAAGGGCTCAACCCATCCTACGCTGCCCGCAAAATGTTGCCGGAGCATTAGACTACTTGGCTAGAGCCCAGCCGGCAATTTGAGGTGCCTGCAATCTTCTCGGAAGCTAAGGTGGTCCTTGATCAGGCGCGGGCACATAGCGGCGCCTGCGCCTGATCCATTGCGGCGGCGTGCTGGCCAATTCCTTTTCGGCCAAGACAGCAACTAAGAAACAATCAAAACAGCGGAGGACACGGATGAGCAGGCTCTCTTGGCGCTGGTGGCCACGAAACAAGAACAAATCCTCGGACGCCGCGGAACGCGCTTCCGAACGATTTGAAGGCGGGGATCGGCGTCATCTGCTCCAGGCGCTGTCCGCGATCGCCGGCGGCGGCGCTCTGGCGGCGATGTCGCGCGTCGCCGAAGCGAAAGATGCCAGCGACCTGCCGCCGCCCAAACGGGTGCTGACCGGCCGCGACGCCGCCGGCAAGTCGGTGTTCAAGTCGGTTGACGTTACGCCTCAGGTCATCGAGATCGACAACAATCCGGGGCTGACCTTCTACGAATCCTACATCACCGAGGGCGTGCCGGCGCTCACCGGCCTGGAGCCGGACCCGATGGTCCGGGGAACGATAGGCTTCCCCGGCCCGGGCGGCACGATGTTCCGCCTGATCTCCTATCCGCCCAGGCGCCCCGAAGGCTGGAAGCCGCCGCCCGGCGCCACGTTCGAAAGTGGGTTGCGGGAATTGTCGGAGAAGGTCGGTGGCATGGGTGATCATTTCGATCGCAGCGCGCCGGGCATGCACACGTCTGACACCATCGACTACGCCATCGTGGTTCGCGGCGAGATGACGCTGGAGCTCGACGACGGCGCCAAGGTCCATCTCCGCCAGGGCGATTCCGTCGTGCAAAACGGCACCCGCCACCGCTGGCGCAACCCGCTGCCGGAGCCGTGCCTGATGGCGTTCATCTCGGTTGGCGGGAAACGTGGCTAGGTGCAGATCACATGCCGCGAGCGTCACCTCGCCCCGCTTGCGGGGAGAGCATAGGCCGCCTTCGGCGGCCGTTTTTAAAGAAGAGCGCCGAAGCGAAGCTTCGGCTATGGTCCGAGCGAAGCGAGGGCTCCGGGTGAGGGGGCGTCTCCACGAGGGCGGAGCCAGTGGGCTGAAACGCACGTGTCAAATGCCGGCGGATGTCGACGTTACGTCGAACGCCGCGTTGTGTCTCTGGCGCCCCCTCACCCGGATCGCGCGCTGACGCGCGCCATCCGACCTCTCCCCGCAAGCGGCGCGAGGTGAAGAGCTCGAAGAGCTCAACCCATCCTACGGTCTGACCACATCGCATCGGCCTCGATGCAATCGAGACCGATGCGGTCTCGCGCCGCGCAGCTATCCGGGGAAGAACTGATAGTCCGCAAGCACCCGTCCATCGTTATCGATGATGAGAAACTCGAGCCCCGTGGCCAGCACGGTCTCGCTGTCGGCCGGAAGCATCTCCCAGTGAAAGGTCACGACGTCGCGGAGCCGGCGCACGTTCCTGGCCGCGCGGAACCGGTTGCCGTTATCTCTGACATTCTTTTCGTGCGATCCGCGGATCCGCTCTTCAAGCGCTTCGTAGCCGCGCGCTTGCCTTCCCTCGACATAGTGCTGGCCCTCCGGCACCCACAGCGCGGCAATGGCGGCACGCCGGTTGTTCGCATCGGCTTCGTTCCATACCGCGACATATCGGTCGGCGAGTGTCTGGGCGTCGAGCATGGCTGTTCTCTTTCTCTGGTCTGATTTCCCGGGATCTGCTGATATCCCCGGCCAATGTCGCCTGGGTTTTCGCGCAACGCCATGACTTGGCGGGTCAAAAAGCGGCTGCCTCGACGCAGCTGATTTGACCTGTGAGGTCATGGCGCGCTTCCACACCGGGAGTTATGCTGATCCGATGACCGTTCATCAGCTTCCTTTCGGCGTGCTGCTTCGGCGCTGGCGTGAGCGACGCCGCATGACGCAGACCGATCTCGCCTTGGCGGCGAACAGCTCGACCAGGCATTTGTCCTGTCTTGAGACCGGCAGATCGCAGCCCAGCCGTGAAATGGTCGCGCGGCTCGCCGAATACCTCGACATCCCGTTGCGGGATCAGAATATGTTGCTGTTGGCGGCCGGGTTTGCCCCCGCCTTCCAGGAGCGCTCGCTGGCGGCACTGGAGGCGGCGAAGGCTGCCATCGACAGCGTTCTGCAGGCGCATAAACCTTACCCTGCCTTCGCAGTCGACCGGCATTGGAATGTGGTGCTGTCGAATTCCGCGCTTCCGCAGCTTTACGAGGGCTGCTCGGTGGAGCTGTTGCGTCCGCCCGTCAACGCCGTGCGTCTCATTCTGCATCCGGCTGGAATGGGCCCGCGAATTGTGAACTTCGCCGCATGGCGCGCGCACACATTGAGCGTGCTTCGCCAGCAGGTCGAGACGCGGGCCGATCCCGTCATCCAGGGGTTGCTGGCGGAAGTGGCGGCCTATCCGGTTCCGGCCGATACCGAACCGCATGAGAGCCACGAGGCGTCGCAGCATCTGGTGACGCCGCTTCGGATCGCGACGCGTCTGGGCGTCGTGTCCTTCCTGAACACCGTGACCGTATTCGGCACGCCGAACGACGTGACGCTGTCGGAGCTCGCTTTGGAAATGCTGTTCCCGGCGGACAGCCAGACCATCGAGATCGCGAGGAATATGGTTCAGGAGCAACTTGCGCCGGCGTAAAACGCCGACCGTATTACGGTGACATTTAATTGACTCGACGCGTTCTCGCTGGCAGTCACCGAAATCTCCTCGATATGAATCGCGACCGGTCACCCATCTCGCAAACCCACGCGATCGGAGTCGTTCACGCGTCAAAATTGACAGAAACTTTCGGAACATTCGGCGTGCGGACTTGTGCGCGCTTGTGCGCTGAAAACCCCAGACAAACATTTGTCAGAATCACAAATGATCATCGCCGTCAGTGGCGACAAGCTCACCGAATTCGACGCACATTACTTTCACATGACAGAGTCTCTGTTCGGGATGGCTCCGGCGTCGCCGGAGCAAGCCCGGCGCTGTGTCATCTTCGATGAGCGGTCGCCTCATTTTTCGAAAAGTCGAATCAACGACTTCGGAACAAACGAGGAAATGCGCCAATGCGATTCCAGGGCCAGGACTATCTCATCAATTCCACCACGGCCGGCGACCAAGGCCACCCGACACAGACCGTCCTCGGGAACGGAGACATTCTCGTAGCGTGGCAATCGCAAGAGAATGGCGACTTTCCCAACGAAATCCGCGCCCGCATCCTGAACTCCGATGGCAACGTCAGTTCCCCGGATTTCATCGTCAACACGACGGCGGAATCACAGAATGCGGTGACGGCAACGACGTTGCCGAACGGCGACGCGCTCGTGACATGGGCGTCGACCAATCTGACCACGGGAGAAAACGATGTTTTCGCGCGCGTCGTCGATGCGGGGGGACACCTCGGGCCTGAGTTCCTCGTCAATTCGACCGTCATCGTCAATATGGATGAGGCCCGGATCGGAGTATCCGCCGCCACATTGGCCGACGGCAACGTCATGCTCGTGTCGTCCAGCGTTACCAGCGACCTCGAGGGCGGGAGGGACATTGTCGGCCATCTTCTCGGCGCCGATGGACGCCCGGTCGGTTCCGGATTCACCATCGACGCCAATTTTGCCGACGACCAATTTCAGCCGACGGTCACCGCGATGCCCGACGGCCGCGCCTTCGTGACCTGGGTGGTGCAGAATCACGGCAGCGGCACGATGTTTGGTCAGTTTCTGAATCCGGACGGCAGCACGGACGCATCGTATTTCCAGATCAGCCCGCCGGCCGGCGGCTTCAACGCGGACCCCACGGCGCTCAGCAACGACAACGTGCTGGTGACGTGGGATGACAATGCCGGGCTTCACGGACAGATCGTCGGTTCCGACGGCGTAGCGGTCGGATCGAACTTCCTGATTGGCGAGGGGGCGCTTGAATCCGTGACGGCGCTGGCCGACGGACGGGCCGTTGCCGTCTGGTGGGAGGCGTCCGATAGTTCGCACGGCGACGGCATCTATGCGCGCGTCATCAATGCCGACGGCACCATGAGCAATCCGGAATTTGTCGTCAACTCGGCGACCGACCGGAGCGAAGTCAGCCCGCACGTGACGGAGCTTCCCAATGGCGAGATCTTTGTGACGTGGACCTCGACTGGCGCAAACTCCGACGAGGACATTCATGGCCGGCTGCTGATGCTCGACCACACCGTCAGTGGAACACCGGGCAACGATGTTCTCCACGGCGGCGCCGGAAGCGATGAAATATATGGGGCCGCGGGAAACGATTCTCTGACCGGCGGCGCCGGAGACGATATCCTGTCCGGCGGTTCCGGCCACAATTTCCTCTGGGGCAACGATGGCAACGACACCTTCCTTGGCGGCTCGGGAACCGACAGCTTCGCCGGCGGCAACGGGAAGGATACCGTCAGCTATGAGCTGTCCCACGCCGGCGTGAGCGTCGATCTGGCGACCGACACGGCAAGCGGCGGTGACGCCGCCGGAGATTCATTCAATTCGATCGAAAACATCACCGGCAGCGCACATCACGACACCTTGATCGGCGACGCCGCCGCCAACCACCTCATCGGCGGAGCGGGCACCGATGCCCTGATCGGGAACGATGGCGACGATTGGCTTCAGGGCGGCTCCGGCAACGACCGGATCTGGGGCGGCAATGGCAATGACACGCTTGCCGGCGGATCCGGCGCCGACATCCTCTCCGGCGGCGCCGGAACCGACACGGCCGACTACACCGCGTCGCAGAGCGCGGTGACCGTCGATCTGACGCTTGGCACCGGAAGCGGTGGCGACGCTTCCGGCGATCAGCTCTCCTCGATCGAGAACGTGACCGGGAGCGCCTTCAACGATCAGCTGACCGGCAGCAACGGCGACAACCAGCTCTCCGGCGGCGCCGGCAACGATAGACTGACCGGAGGGTTGGGGAAGGATATTTTCTCGGGCGGCGACGGCGCCGACAACTTCGTCTTCAAGACGGTTCAGGACAGCGCGCCCGGGCACGAAGACCAGATCGTCGACTTCACGAGCGCCCAAGGCGATCACATCGATCTCTCAGGCATCGATGCCAACACCAAAGTCGCCGGCGACGAGGCCTTTGGCTACATCGGCAGCGCCGCGTTCAGCGGCGTCGCCGGCCAATTGCGCTACGCCGACCATTTTCTCGAAGGCGATGTCAATGGCGACGGAACCGCCGACATTCGCATTCATGTCAATGCCGCGAGCCTGACGCATAACGACTTTATCCTGTGATGCCAGGAGACGGACCAAAGACAGGGTGAGGCTAACCTGTGGCGGGTGCTGCTGCGGGATACGACCCGACAGCACCCGCTGACTGCCTCACGGCGTGCCGCGGCGCGCGCTTCACCTCTCCCCGCAAGCGGCAGGGCTATCGCATATGGAAAGAGAGCGGTTGCCGTAGCTCTTTCTTATCCCACCCCCTGGTGGGGAGGGTGGCCAGCCGAAGGCTGGTCGGGTGGGGGTAGCCACA
>JAQGJF010000137.1 GCA_028290765.1 Tardiphaga sp. | reverse complement strand
GCGATGATCGAGGCCGGCAACAAGAAATTGTTTCTCAACGTCTACGAGCCGACCGCCAAGCTCGTGATCATCGGCGCGGTTCATATCAGCCAGGCCTTGGCGCCGCTGGAGCGTTAGCTCGACTATGACGTGACGGTGGTGGATCCGCGCACTGCGTTCGCGAGCCCGGAGCGCTTTCCCGACGTGCCGCTGATCGCGGATTGGCCCGATGTCGCGCTGCCGCCGCTCAACATCGATCATTACACAGCGTTCGTGGCTGTCACGCACGATCCCAAGATCGACGATCCGGCGCTGCTGCACGCCTTTCAGAAGGACTGCTTCTATATCGGTGCGCTGGGCTCGCGAAAAACCCATGCCAAGCGCGGCGAGCGGCTGAAGGCGCAGGGCGCTACCGAGGCTGACATTGCGCGGATTCATGCGCCGATCGGACTTGCGATCGGCGCGGTGTCGCCCTCCGAAATCGCGGTGTCGATCATGGCGCAGATCACCGCGCAGTTGCGGCTGCCGAAAGAGAACGCAGCGTGAAATTTGGTCCGGCCAGTCCGAAAGAGGCGATCGGCGGCGTCACCGTCCATACGCTGCGCCAGGGATCGCTGGTGCTCAAGAAGGGCACCACGATCGGCGCGGCTGAGGTCGAGGCGCTGCAGCGCGCCGGCGTCAATGAAATCGTCGTGGTCCGACTCGAAGACGGCGACGTCTCCGAGGACGTGGCCGCGGCCAGTATCGCCCAGGCGGTGGCCGGCGACGGCGTCAATGTCGAACGCGCCTTTACCGGGCGCGCCAATCTGTTCGCGGCCAAGGCCGGCGTGCTGGTGGTGGACCGCGCCGCGGTCGATCGCATCAACAATGTCGACGAAGCCATTACCTTTGCGACGCTGGCCGCGTTCAAGCCGGTCGTCGAAGGCGAGATGATCGCCACCGTCAAGCTGATCCCGTTCGGTGTCGAAGCCCGGTTGCGCGATGCCGCGGTGGCCGCGGCCGCCGGCGGTGCGATGCGGATCGCGCCTTACAGCATCAGGAAGGTCGGCATCGTTTCCACGCTGCTGCCGGGGCTGGCGCCCAAGGTGGTGGACAAGACTTTGCGAGTGACCGCGGAACGACTGGCGCCCGCCGGCGCTTCCATCATCGCCGAGCGTCGCGTGCCGCATGATGAAGATGCGCTGGCAAATGCGATCAAGGAGCTGCTCGGCCTTGGCGCCGAACTGGTGATCGTGTTCGGTGCCTCCGCCATCGCCGACCGGCGCGACGTGATTCCGGCGGCGATCGAGCATGTCGGCGGTGCCATCGAGCATTTCGGGATGCCGGTCGATCCCGGCAATCTCCTGCTGATCGGCAAGGCCGGCGGCGTGCCGGTGCTCGGCGCGCCGGGCTGCGCCCGCTCGCCGGTGGAAAACGGCTTCGACTGGGTGCTGATGCGGCTGCTCGCCGGGCTCAAAGTCACGCGCGCGGATCTCACCGGCATGGGCGTCGGCGGTTTGCTGATGGAGATCGTGACGCGGCCGCAACCGCGCGTCCCGGTTGGCACCGACGGCAATCGCGATGTCGCGGCGGTCATCCTGGCGGCGGGGCGCTCGACCCGGATGGGCGGGCCGAACAAGCTGTTGGCCGAGCTTGGCGGCAAGACTCTGGTGCGGATCGTCACCGAGCAGGCGCTGGCCTCGAAAGCCTCCAGCGTGATCGTGGTGACCGGCCATCAGGCTGACCAGGTCGAAAAGGCGCTGCATGGGCTCAAGGTGACGTTCGTGCGCAATCCCGATTTCGCCGACGGTCTCGCCAGTTCGGTCAAGGCCGGCATCGCGGCGGTGCCGGCGGTG
Source organism: Tardiphaga sp. (assembly GCA_028290765.1). The sequence continues at coordinate 6,533 of JAQGJF010000137.1, read as the reverse complement.
GCCGACGGCGCGGTGGTCTGCCTTGGCGACATGCCGCTGATCGACGCCCGCCTGATCGACCGGCTGATCGAGGCCTTTGCGCGGGATCGCGGCAACCTGATCGCGGTGCCGGTCAGCGATGGCCGGCGCGGCAATCCGGTCTTGTGGTCGCGGCGGTTTTTCAACGAGTTGATGACGCTCGACGGCGATATCGGCGCGCGGCACCTGATCGCGCGGCACGGTGAGGCGGTGGCGGAAGTCGCGGTCGAGGGGCACGGCGCCTTCCTCGATATCGACACGCCGCAGGCGCTCGAGGAAGCACGGCGAGCGTGAGCGCTTGGATGCGTGTATTTCCATCTCGTTCACCAAGTTGAAACATCCGCTAGGATAGATTCCCGCCGCCGGGCCTCGGGGGAGGGGATTTTGACGTTTTTCGCCGCTGCGCAGCTTCGCGCGATGTTTGTTTTCGCTGTTATTGTTGCACTGACCGGGCTGCCATTCGCGACGCCGTCACACGCCGCGGGCGCGCTCGCGGTCGGCAAATGCGGCGCCTACGGCCAGGCGTTCGATTATTCCGGCGAGGATGCGGCACTTGCCGCGGCGCGCAAGCAATGCAAGGGCGACTGCACCACCGTCACGATGAAGCGGGCCTGCGCCGCGCTGTCGGTCGATATGGCGAATCCCTGCGGCGCCCACGGTTTTGCGGTGAAGCCGCAGATTTCGAGCTCGCTGAACGAAGCCACCAAAAAATGCTACGTATTCGGCGGCAAGGAATGCGTCATCCGCGCCTGGGCTTGTGACGCCAAGGGCTGACAAGGGCTGAGCGGGTTCAACCGGCGATCCGTGCGGATGGGATGGGAACGTTCGGCCAGGTCAGGCCGAAATGCGCCACCAGCGCGCGGGCGGCGGTATCTTGGGCGGCAGGCAGCGGCAGCCGCGGTGGGCGCGGCGCGCCGACGGAAAATCCCATGTGCTCCAGCAGCGCCTTGGTGCCGGCGACATAGGCCTGGCCGCCGACGAATTCGATCAGCGGCAAATTTTCCAGATAAAGTTTGCGGGCGGCCGGGATCGCTCCCTCGTCGGCAACGAGATTGAAGATGCGCGCCATGGCATTTGGCATGACGTTCGAGGCGACGGCGACCCAGCCCTGGGCGCCTTCCACGAAAGATTCGAAACCCAGGATGCCGCCGAACACCGTCATCTTGTCCCCGCATAGCCGGATGATGTCGCGCACGCGGGTGACCTCGAGGGTGGATTCCTTGATGTAGAGGCAGTTGTCGATCTCGGCGAGGCGGGCCACCAGAGGTGGCTTGAGATCGACATTGGCGGTGGCGGGATTGTTGTAGACCATGATCGGAAGCCCGATCGCGTCGGCCACCGTCTTGTAGTGATGGACGATCTCGTCGTCGGTCGGCGTCGAATAGAACGGCGGGATAATCATCACGCCGTCCGCGCCTAATGTTTCGGCACGACGGCTGAGACGAACCACTTCGCGGGTATCTTCCGCCCCGGTTCCGATCAGCACCGGCACCCGTCCACCTGCCTGGGTGATTACCGTCTCGGCGACCAAAGCCTTCTCGTCATCGTCGAGCGAGAGGAATTCGCCGGTTGAGCCGAGCGGGATCAAGCCATGAATGCCCTGTTCGATCTGCCAATCGACGAAGGCGCGCAACGCCGGGACATCGACCTCACCTGAGGCGGCAAAGGGCGTGATCATGACAGTGTAGGTGCCGCGAAAGGTTTTCATGGACAGTCTCCGCTTCGACAGGTCGGCGGGGCTAGCTTGGCGGTTCCCGGAAACGTTTCCAGAAATGATGCCGGATTGAGCAAGCCATACCCATTATTTAGGCTTGATACGGGTTTATTCTGCCCATATCGTTTTGCAATCGTTTCCAGTTTAACGGCGGTCCCGATGAGCGTCACGCTCAAAGATGTGGCACAGGCGGCACGTGTTTCGGTCAGTACCGCTTCGCGCGCCCTGAGCAATGGCGGGCTCGCCAGCGAACGGACGCAGCAGCGCCTGGAGCGCATCGCGCGCGAACTCGGCTACCGCCCCAACCCGATCGCCCGCGGACTCAAGACCGGGCAGTCGAAACTGGTCGGATTGCTGATCCACAACCTCGCCAACGCCTCGTTCCAGGTGATGGCGGAGGTGGTGCAGGCCAGGCTGAAGGCGCTCGGCTACCAGATGCTGTTGTGCATCGCCGGCGACGATCCGCAGCAGGAGCTCGACACGCTGGCGACACTCGCCAACCACCGCGTCGATGGGCTGATCGTGGTTCCCACCGGCAAGAACGGCGCCCAGCTGACCGCGCTGGATGCCGGTGACATCCCGATCGTCTGCGTGGTGCGCCGCGACGACAAGACGGATCTGGAAACCGTGCTGGCCGATGATCCCGAGGGCGCCTATGTCGGCACGCGCTATCTGATCGGGCTCGGGCACCGGCGCATCGGCATCGTCGTCGGCCGTCAGGATACGACCTCGGGGCGCGAACGGCTCGCGGGCTATGTCCGTGCCTTGCGCGAGGCTTCGATTGCCGTCGATGACGCCTTGATCCATTCCGGCCATTACGAGCCTGAAACCGGCGCCGTCGCCTGCCGCAAGCTGCTGGATCTGCAGCATCGGCCGAGCGCGGTCTTTGTGGCCAACCATGAATCCATCCTCGGCGTCTTGCGCGTTACGGCCGAGCGCGGCCTGTCGATTCCCGACGACCTCTCGATCCTCTGTTACGAAGGCTCGCCCTGGTTCGAGTGGCACCGCCCCGCCTTGAGCGTGATCGACAACGGTGCCCGCGACCTGGCCAATCTCGCGGTCGATCGGCTGGTGCAACGCATGAAGACCAAGGACGGCAAGGCGGGCGCGCGCGAATATCGCGTCGGCGCCCGGCTCGTCGAGCGCGATTCCTGCCGCCCGTTCAAACCTCTCGCAGCCGAGGCCTGACCGATGCCCTATGTCGAAATCCTCGCTCCGCCGGTCGCGCCCGATGGCAAGGCCTTGCTGGCGAAGTCGGTCACCCAAGGCCTTATGTCGGCCTTCGGCATCGATGCGGACATCATTACGCTCTTCTTCCTGCCGGTCGTGCCCGGCGACTACGCCCATGCCGGCGAGATCGGTACCAAAGGCATCGGCCAGCGCATCCTGCTCAAGGTGCACGCCTTCCGCCGCAGCGTGGCGGAGCGCCGTGCCGCCGCCTCCGCGCTGACCGAGGGTGTCTGCGCCGCCTATGGCGTGCCGGGCAGCGCGGTCGCCGTCTATTTCCTCGATCGCGACAAGGACGAGGTCGCCCACGATTCCAGATTGGCCAGCGACTAAGAAAGCAACGCCGCACATGGACCGATTTTACACCGAGGACCAGAAGGCATTGCGCGACACCGCGCGGCGCTTTGCGGAATCCAAAATCCTGCCGCGGGCTGCCGCGATCGATCGCGACGACCGCTTCGACCGCGCGCTCTACAAGGGGATGGCCGATCTTGGCCTGTTCGGCATCTGCCTGCGCGAGGGCGCGGGGGGCGCCGGTCTCGATGCCGTCGCTGCCTGCATCGTGATGGAGGAATTGGCGCGCTGCTCCGGCGCGGTCGCCAATGCGTTCGCGATTCCGGTCGAGGCGGTGCTGTTTTTCGACCAGCACGGCACCGACGCCCACAAGGCGATGATCCCAGGCATCCTGAGCGGCGACATCATCACCGCGACAGCGGTTTCCGAAGCCGATCACGGCTCGGACGTCGCCGGCATCAAGACCCAAGCGGAGCGCGACGGCGATGGCTGGCGGCTTAACGGCACCAAGGCCTGGGTGACGCTCGGCGGCGTCGCCGATCAGATCATGGTGTTCGCCCGCACCGGGACCGAGCCGGGAGGACGGGCGATCTCCTGCCTGCTGGTCGATGGCAAGCTGCCCGGCATCGCACGCGGCAAGAACGAAGAACTCTTGGGCATGCACGGCCTGGAAGATTGCCAGATCGCTTTTTCGGATGTGCGCCTGCCGGCCGACTGCGTGATGGGGCCGGCCAACCAGGCCTTCAAGATGGCCATGACCAACTTCAATTTCTCAAGGCTGATGATGGCCTCGATGGCGCTCGGCATGGCGCAGGCCGCGTTCGAGGATGCGACCGCCTATGCCAAAGTCCGCAAGCAGTTTGGGCAGGCGATCATCGGCTTCCAGGCGGTGCAGTTCATGCTCGCCGACATGGCCACCGACATCGCCGCCGCCCGCCTTCTGATCCACCATGCCGCGCGGCTGTATGACGCAAAAATGCCGATTGCCAAGGAAGCGGCACAGGCAAAACTGTTCACCACCGACATGGCCATGAAGCACGTCTCCAACGCGCTGCAGATCCATGGCGGCAACGGCTATTCGCGCGAATACCGCATCGAGCGGCTGTTCCGCGACGTCCGCCTCGCCCAGATCTACGAGGGCACCAACCAGATCCAGCGTCTCATCATCGCCCGGCAGATCGAGAAGGACGCAGCGTGATGGAGAGGGGGCATCCGTGCTGAGCATCGTCACCGCCGCCGAGGCTGCGCGCTTGATCCGCGACGAGGACACGCTGATCGTCGGCGGCAATGGCGGCACCGGTGCCGCGGAATCCATCCTTGAGGCGCTGGAGCAGCGCTTCCTCGGCGGCGAGGGACCGCACCGGCTGACGCTGATCAACATCACCGGCGTCGGCGCCGTCACCGAGAAGGGCCTCTGCCATCTCGCGCATGAGGGCATGATCGCACGGGTGATCGGCGGTAATTTCGGGTTGCAGGTGCCGTTCATGCGGCTGGTGCGCGACGAACTGATCGATGCCTATAATTTCCCGCAAGGCGTCATGAGCCAGCTGTGCCGCGCCATGGCCGCCAAGCATCCCGGCGTGCTCACCCATGTCGGCCTCAACACCTATATGGACCCGCGGCAGGACGGCGGCCGCATGAACGCGCGCACCACGCTGCCGCTGGTCGAACGGGTCGAACTGCTGGGGCAGGAGTGGCTGCTCTATCATGTGCCGGCGCCGCCGAACGTCGCCATCATCCGCGGCACCTCGGCCGATGAAGACGGCTATGTCAGCATGGAGCACGAAGGCACCACGCGCGAGGACCTGTCGATCGCGCAGGCGGTGCATAATGCCGGCGGCACGGTGATCTGCCAGGTGAAGCGGATCGTCAAGCGCGGCTCGATCCATCCGCAGATGGTCAAGATCCCCGGCTTTCTGATCGATCACGTCGTGCTCGACCCAGAACAGATGCTGACCTATGGCACGGTGCATGATTCCGCCCGCTGCGGCGAAACCCTTGTCCCCGTCGCGATGATCACGCCCGACCCGCTCACCGAGCGGCGCGTGATTGCGCGCCGCGCCGCCTTCGAGCTGCGGCCGCGCGACGTGGTCAATCTCGGCGTCGGTATCTCGGCGATGATCCCCAACGTCGCGGCGGAGGAAGGCATCGAGGACATGATCACGCTGACGGTGGAGTCGGGCGTGATTGGCGGCGTGCCGGGCCATGCGCGCGAATTCGGCACTGCGATCAATCCGCGCGCCATTCTCGACCAGGCCTACCAGTTCGATTTCTACGATGGCGGCGGGCTGACCTGCGCCTTCCTCTCCTTTGCGGAGGTTGACGAGGCGGGCAACGTCAACGTCACGCGGTTCGGCGACCGCCGCGACGGCTCGGGCGGCTTCATCGACATCACGCAGAATTCCAGGCGGCTGATTTTCAACGGCACCCTGGTGGGCGGAAAGTCCGACATTGCCGTCGAGAACGGCCGCCTGATCATCCGTCGCGACGGCGCGTTCAGGAAATTCGTGCCGCGGGTCGGCCAGATCAGCTTCAGTGCCGAACTGGCGGCGCAGCGCGGTCAGCAGGTTTCCTACGTCACCGAGCGCGCCGTGTTCCAGCTCGAGAATGGCGCCGTCACCCTGACCGAGATCGCGCCGGGTGTGCGGCTCGAAGTGGATGTGCTGGCGCAACTCGGCTTTCGTCCGCGCATCAGCCCGGACCTCAAGGAAATGGACCCGCGCATCTTCCGGCCTGGCCCGATGGGCATCGGGCAAAACTTCGCCGAGATTCCCGCGCGTACAAGCAAGGCCGGCCGGGGAGCGGTGCGATGACGCAATCCTGTCCAGCGCCGATCAACCTGCATTTCGAGGACATCGAAATCGGTGCCCGGTTCGAGAGCGAGGCGCACACCGTAACCGCCGCCGACATTGCCGCCTTCGCGGATGTGACGCGCGATCATCATCCGTTGCATCTCGATCCAGCCTACGCCACCTCGCGGGGTTTTCCGGCTGTGATCGCCCACGGACTGTTCGGCCTTTCCTTGATGGAAGGGCTGAAGTCGGAGCTGCGGCTGTACGACGAAACCTCGGTCGCTTCGCTCGGCTGGGACCATGTGCGCTTCAAGCAGCCCGTGATCGCGGGCGACCGGCTGCATGTCTGCTTTCGCTTCATCGAAAAGCGGCCAACAAGCAACCCTGGGCGTGGCGTCGTGGTCGAGCAACTCGAATTGATCAACCAGCGCGACGAGATCGTCACCGAGGCTCGCCATGTTTCGCTGATCCTGACCCGGCAATCGGTC
>JAQGJF010001117.1 GCA_028290765.1 Tardiphaga sp. | reverse complement strand
TGGTGCAGTAATGCACCGGCTCTTCCTTGCGCAGCCGCTCGAACCAGGGCCACAACGTATCGCTGGCGAACAATTGCGGCGCGCCGGGATGAAAATCCTTCAACGGTGTTGCGTAAGCCTGCTCGCGGGCGCGTTGCTGCTTGTCCTGCTTGCTCTCGATCGTGACCTGCATGCCGTCGGATTCTCCCTCGATGACCGGGAGACTGTCGCGGACATGTTACGGCGTTGTCACCGCAACGGGACATGCCGTTACGACGGTAACAAGGCGGCCTTGGTTTGGTCATGGCCTGACCATTGGGGAGGCGGGGCGGCCCCGATGTCACCTCTCCCCGCGCCGGCCGCCATGGATCATGGCTTTAAATCCGCGCCGCCGAAACCACCGTTAACGCCTTGTTAACGACGCCCTGTGCCGGTGCGGCTGAAACACCGCGCCGTTCCAAATGTCGCGGTTTTCTCGGTTCCACTTAACTAAAATTACAACGGCCCCTGCCAAGATCGTCTGATTGAAACGGGGCCGGACATGATCCGTCGACCAACGCCACGGAATCGAACCGCCCTGCCCGTCACCCGCGTTCTCCGGTGACGCCGCGCATGACCGATCCAAGCGATGCCAATTCCGAGCTCCGCCTTCTCCACGAAATCGTCAGAAAGCTTCCCGCAAGCGTGACGGTTCAGGACGAGAACGGCCATTTCCTGCTGGTGAACGATGCCGCGGCCGCGCAGTTCAACACCTCCGTGGCGGATTTCCTCGCCACGTCGCCCGATGTCGCTTTTTCCTCGAAGGAGGCCAACCGCCGCCGCGAAGACGGCATCGGCCTGCTGCGCTCTGGCCGAACCGCCATTGCCGAAGAGGACGCCACCGACGCCAACCGGATCTTCCTGACGTCGCATCGGCCGGTCCGCATCGCGGACAAGAACCTCCTGCTCTCGAGCTCGGTCGATCTCACCGACCAGAAGGCGATCGAGCAGGAACTATACCGCCGCGCCTATTTTGACGAGCTCACCGGCCTGCCCAGCCGTCGGGTGATCGAACAGCACGTCACCGCCCTGCTTCGTCGCGATGACATGCCGCCCAGATTCGCGCTGGCCTTTCTCGACATCGACAACTTCAAGCACATCAACGATTATTACGGTCATCCGGTCGGCGACGCCCTGCTGGTCGAAGTCGGGAGACGGCTCGGACTCGATCTTCGCGAGAGCGACATGCTGGCACGCATCAGCGGCGACGAATTCCTGCTGCTGCTCCATCCGGTCCGCAGCGAAAGCGAAGTCGCCGAGCACATCGAATTTCTGCTGCAGCGGCTGCGGGCGCCGTTCTTCGTCGATGGATCCGAGGTGTTCGCGTCGGCGTCGATCGGCATCAGCCTTTATCCCGAACATGGCCGCAGCTATGAAGCCCTGCGCCAGAACGCCGATATCGCGATGTATCGCGTCAAGAACGCCACCAAGGGCGCCGCCGCCATCTTCGACGTCAGCATGGAGCGCGAGGCGCTGGCGCGCATGGCCACCGAGCAATCGTTGCGGCTGGCCATTCTCGACAAGCGGTTTTGCTGCGCGTTCCAGCCAAAGGTCGATATCAGGACCCAGGAAATCAAGGGCATCGAAGCGCTGGTCCGGCTGCGCGACGACAACGGAATCATTCAGGCGCCCGGCACTTTCATCAATCTCGCCGTGGAGCTCGGACTGATCGACGAACTCACGCATCTGGTACTCGACGAGATCATGAAGTCGATCGATCTGATCAACGAGCGGTTCGGCGCCACGACCAGCATCAGCATCAATGTCGCGGCCAAGCAGGCCGGCAATCCGGCCTTCATGACTTCGTTCGCGAAGGCGCTGGAGGCGACCGAATGTCCGACCCGCTTCATCATCGAAGTGACCGAGGATGCCTTCGTCGCAAAAACCCATTTCCAGGACGAAATCCTGCCGATGTTCCGGAAGCTTGGCGTCGGCATTTCGATCGACGATTTCGGCATCGGCTATTCGTCGCTGTCGGCGCTGGCCGACATCACCGCGGATGAAATCAAGATCGACCGGTCGTTCATCATCGACATCCACAAGCGCCCGCGCAGCCAGGGCATCCTGCGGGCCATCGAGTCCCTGAGCGAGGCCCTCGGGATGACGGTGATCGCCGAGGGCATCGAAACCTTCGAGGAACTGGCCTATCTGCAGGCGGCGACCAAGATCCGATACGCGCAGGGTTATTATTTCTCGCGGCCGATTTTTCTCGAGGAGCTCAGGCCGGCAGAGCGGGCCGCCAGCGAAAGGCGCTCCGGCGGATTCGGCCGCCAGCTCGAGGAAGCGCGCCCGATCGCCGCGCAGGCCAACCGCTATCGGCGGTGATCCGATCGGATCCGATCGGCCATCAACAAAGACAGCCGTCATTACCGATGCGCAATTGCGCATCGGGAATGACGGACGACGGGATAGTGCGATCCGAACGAACTAGTTGCTGCTGGGCGCGGTCTCGGTTCGCGTCGCGGTATCGAAGGACGGCGTCGAATCAAAATCGGAATTCCGTTCGGCCAGCATCAACGGCGCCGCCGAGGTTTGCTTGACGCCTTCATGGTCGATCACGAAAGTGGGCCGGTAGTTCCTCACTTGCGCATCCTCGACCATCGCCATGCGGCGATTGTCGAGCATCAGCCAGCGGCCCTCGAGCCGCGCGGCGACGACGGCATGGTCTTCCTGCCGCATCGTGTCCCGCACGATTACCAGCCGAATATCCTCGGCCGGAATGCCTGACACGAGCAGCGCGACGTATTTGGCGATGGCGTAATCCTCGCAATCGCCGGCGCCTTTCTCCAAAGTCGCCAGCGGCGAACTCCAGACATCGATGCTGCCATATTGCATGAGATCGCTCATCGGCCGGATGGCGAGATTGATCGCGCGATTGATCTCGCCGAGGCGCGCGCGGCCTTGCCGGCCTCGCGCACTGTCCACGATGGCCAGAAATTGCAGGGCCGCCGCGGATCGGCAATGCAGCCGGTCTTCCTGGCATAGCACCAGCACCAGCATCTCGTCGTCGAGCTCACGCGCCACGCCCTGCCATTTGTCGCGCAGCCCACCCTCGGACAGTTGGGAGGTGAACAGCCCAAAGGGCTCGGCGGACGAATTGCCTGGATCGATCGATCCGGATGCATTTAACGTTGCAGCTGCAAGATCGGCCGCTGGGCTCAATAGAGCCAGACCGCACGCAAGTATGATGGCGCGGAACGCCCGCGCGCTGCCGAAAACACTCATCTGACGCCCCCTGTCCGGGCATCGGCGGGGCTATGTCAGCCCGCACGTGACCGGATCATTCGAGGCGATGATGAGCGGCGGCGATATCAATCTGATTAAAACGCGACGGATCGGGCCGGAAAGCGTCGGATACGCTGAAGGCTTTCTGGATAGATTTGATAAAAATTTTATGGATTGCCTGGACCGGCGCCCGCGGGGTCTCGGCGAAGGGTGGGATAAATAAAGTTAAGCAACTGTGAGCGGCGTCACAATTGAATTCCAGCCGGTATGGCTAACTCGCCAGGCTGGCACCAGCGATAGATGAGAGACAAGTAATATTGCCATAACTTAAGAAAATAATCAAAAAAACAAGTATTTATTGTAATAGAATCAGTTTTTAACGTATTTCTCGTCCGATCTATACTTGGAACTAAATGGCCACGGGTTGACCACAATTGGGAATGATAAATATCTTCCTTACGTTGCCAATAAAGTTCCTTTTTCCCGGTCCTTCACCACCGCGATCGTTTCTCGATCGATTCTGAAAAAAATTGCGCAGACCCAAGCGGATGCTTTCGCATTGCACTGCCCGATGGTATGCAGGCGCATAGCGCGAATATTACTGAATTATTAACCATTTATGGTGAGCTAGTGAATTTCGTCGGCAAATTTGAACCGAGCCATTTGGGGTCGAGTTCCGTCGAAGGTTCGACGTTACTTTCCGGCAAGCATGTCGATATCGGCACCCATTCCCACAATGGACTTTCTGACACCGTCACGATCCCGAACGCCCATTTGCTGTTCTCGGGGGATTATGAGCGGTCCGGCACCGATCTCATCGTTTCAGATCAAGATCATCGGGTGGTGGTCCATGATTACTTTCGCGGCGAGAAACGGCCCACGCTGGTCTCGTCCGAGGGAGCGCCACTCGATGCCAAGGTCATCGAAGCGCTGACGGGGCATACCGCTTACGCCCAGGCCGGCGGTGCTGTTTCCGCCGCCAAGGTGATCGGGCATGTCGTCAAGATTTCCGGCAGCGCCAGCGTCGTTCGCAACGGCGTGGCCATCGAGCTCAACAACGGCGACAACATCAACCAGGGCGACGTGGCGCAGACCGGAAGCAATTCCACGCTTGGCCTGGTTCTGATCGACGGCACCACGTTCAACCTCAGCGCCAACGCGCGGCTGATGTTGAACGACATGGTTTACGACCCCAACGGCACCTCCAATTCGTCGCTGCTCACGCTGGTACAGGGCGCTGCGGGTTTTGTCGCGGGCCAGGTCGCCAAGACCGGCGACATGAAGGTCGCGACCCCGGTCGCCACCATGGGCATCCGCGGCACCGCCGTGACGCTCGACATCGATTCGGTCGACGGCAAGGTCAGGATTTCCGTGGTCGACCAGCACGACAACATAGTCCACGCCGTCGAGGTCCGCGACCGCAACGGCAATTTGATCGGCACGGTGACCAGCAACGGCACGACGCTGACGCTGACGCCGACGGCGACGTTCGCGGTGATCGCGCAACAGAGCAACAAGTCGGTTGCCGACGTTGCGCAGGAATTCAATGCCTTCCAGTCGCTGCTGAGCACCTATGATCTCGGTAAGCAGTTGGTGCCGAGCACACCGCCGCCATCCGACGGCAAGCGCGGCGACGCCAATCCGCAGTCGACGCCGACCAAGCTCGGCAGTGCGACGATCCTGCCGAGCAACGCGCCCTCGACCACGGTCTTCCAGCCGGATAAGACGGCAAGCACGACAACCAGCACCGACAACGGCAGCCCGACGCAGCCCAATTCCACCGTTACGCCGCCGCCGACGACCCCGGTGATCATCACCCAGAATGGCGGTACGACCCCCGTCGACGTGCCGGCGACGCCGCTTCCTTTCGTCGTGACGCCGGCAACATTCACCAAGGTTTCGTCGGGTCCGGGCGATCATTTCGGCCCGGTCATGAGTGCCGACGGCCATTTCGTGACCTACGATCCGGACGGCGCGATCTATCTGTACGACCGCCAGACCGACACCACGATCACGATCGCAAGTCCCACCGAAGGCATGACCTACGGCTCGCCGACGATCAGCGCGGACGGTCACACCATCGTCTATCAGGGCACCGACGGTACGCATAACTACGTCTTCATTTACGACAACAATCCGTCCGATCAGAATTACGGGCACACCACGCAACTGGGGGCCGGCGGCGCGCCGGCGGTCAGCGGCGATGGCAGCAGGATCGTGGTCGAGAACGGCAGCGGCGGGATCGTGCTTTACGATCAGCAGGGCCATGTGCTGGCGACCATCACGCCAGCCGCGATTGCGGCCATTGTCGCGGCCGGCGGCGGCTCGGCGGGAAGCCTCGGCAAGCCCGCGATCAGCGCCGACGGGCATATCATCGCATTCTGGAATGCGGATCCGACCACTCCGGGACAGGGCACCAGCCCGGGCGAGTTGCTGGTCTACAATCTGGCGACCGGGACCATCACCGAAATCGCGAAGACGACGCATGTCGATGGCGCCCATGCCGCGTCTTTTAGCGCTGACGGACGTTACGTCGTCTTCGAGAGCGACGCGGCGCTGGCCGGAACGGACGGCGCACATTCCGAAATCTATCTCTATGACCTGACCACTCGGCAGATCGTCTTCCACACCGACAACGCGGCAGGCGGCAGCTACCATCCGGTGATCAGCCCCGACGGCCACTACGTCATCTTCGCCAGCGACGCGAAGCTGACCGCCGACGACACCAACTCGGTCGCCGACATGTATGTCGTCGATCTCACCCATCTCTCCAATCCCGTCTACAAGCTGGTCTCCGTGCTTGCCGACGGAACGCTGGGCAACGCCGCGTCGAACCTTGGCGGAACGATCAGCGCCGGCGGCCTGTACGTGGCGTTCGGCAGCGACGCATCGAATTTCGCGACCGGTGATACCAACGGCGGCGGCGATATCTTCGTCGTGGATCCGACGTCGGGCCACTCCGCGGTCATCCAGGAAACCGCGAATTCGCCTTCCATCCTGACCACCGGCGGAACGATCGCGCTGACCGGCGAGACCAACGGCATCACCGTCAGCGTGTCGGACCCGACCGGCCGGTTCACCGCGGGATTTGACGCCAACCACAACATCCAGTGGACCTTCAACGAGGCGAAATCAGATTTCGCGTTCCTCAATCCAGGCGAGATCTCGGTTCAGGACATCGTCAACACGCTTACCAGCGGCACCAGCACCACGACGATTCCGGTCAAGGTCACCGTGTTCGACGCAGACCTGCCGGCCGGCAACGTCGCCGACGTCGCCCCGGTCGCGGCGCCGGTGACTCTGGCGCCGGGTCAGGAAGACAAGGCTTACACCATCACCGCGGCCTCTCTGCTT
>JAQGJF010001112.1 GCA_028290765.1 Tardiphaga sp. | reverse complement strand
GAAGGCAGTCCATCCGGTGATGAAGCAGGGCGGCGGCGGCAAGATCATCAATACCGGTTCGATGATGTCGATCTTTGCCACCAGCTTCTCGCCGGCCTATGCGGCGAGCAAGGGCGGCATCGTGCAGTTCACCCGTTCCTGCGCCATCGCCTGGGCCCCCGACAACATTCAGGCCAACGCGATATTGCCGGGCTGGATCGATACCGAACTCACCAAGCGCGCCCGCCGGGAGGTCGACGGCCTGCATGACAGGGTGCTGGTCCGCACCCCGGCGGCGCGCTGGGGCGATATTGGCGACTTCGCCGGCATCGCGGTATTTCTCAGTTCGGCGGCGTCGGATTTCGTCACCGGCACCGCGATCCCGATCGACGGCGGTTTTTCGATCCTGGGCTAGCGAAGAAGCGAATAGGGAGTAGCGAATAGCGAATAGAAGTCTTCCTATTCGCTACTCCCTATTCGCTATTCGCCCAACTTCGCTTCCGGCGAATGCACGTGTTCCGGTCGCACGCCGACGGCAACAAAGTGCGCGGTCAGCCCCTGCAGCCACGGGATGGCGTTGACCAGCCGGGCGAGCAGCGGGACCTTGAAGACCTGCCCGCCCGGCTTGAGCGCGGCACTGACGAGTTTGTTCTGGACGACGACCTGCATGGCCTGGGTCATCCGCATCGGAAACTCGCGGCGCCGGCGCACGGCGTCCAGATCATCCTCGGTCGGCGCACCGCCGACGAGTTTCGCAGCCAGCAGGTTCGCGGTCGCGACCGCGTCCTGAACAGCGAGGTTCACGCCGACACCGCCGACCGGCGACATCGCGTGCGCGGCGTCCCCGATGCAGAGCAGTCCCGGACGGGTCCAGCGTTTCAGCCGGTTGACGGCCACCGTCAGCAATTTGACGTCATCCCATGTCTTGACGTCCGATATTCCCGATTTCAGGATCGGCGCTAGCCGAACGACGTCGTTTTGAAAGGCCTGCAGCCCGCGCGACTTGACCGCCTCATACTGTCCCTTCGCGATCACATAGGCGCATTGCCAATAGTCGCCGCGGTCGAACGTCACCATCATCCGGCCGGACTCGATCCGGGCAAACATGCTTTCGCTCTCGGTGCCCTTGCCAGCGCGAAACCACAGCACATCCATCGGGGCGCCGATTTCATCCATTTCAAGGTTGGCGCGCTCGCGCACCACCGAATGACGGCCATCGCAGGCCACGGTCAGCGCGGCATGGATCTCGATCGGGCCCTCGGGCGTGTTCGCCTTGACCCCGGCGACAGTATCGCCCGACCAAAGCAGATCGGTGGCCTCGGTATTCATCATGACCTTCAGCGAAGGATATTTTCCGCCCTGCTCGCGCAGAAAGTTGAGGAAGTCCCATTGCGGCATGAAGGCGATGAACGGGTATTTGACGTTCAGCCGGCTGAGGTCGGCGATGCGAACCATGGTGCCGCCGAGTTGCCCGTCCAGTTTCTGCAGCCGATCATGCGGCAGCTTCAGGAATCCGTCGATCAGGCCCAGTTCGTCCATCACCTGCAGAGTTGAGGGATGCACCGTGTCGCCGCGAAAATCCCGGAAGAAATCGGCATGCTTTTCCAGCACCAGCGTTTCGACGCCGGCACGGCCCAGCAGATAGCCCAGCATCATGCCGGCGGGACCACCGCCGACAATGCAGCAGCGTACGCTCATGGAACGCCCAGGCTGTCGTTCTGAGAAGCTGCCGGCATCCATCGTGGGGCTCGTCGGTCGAAAAGCTCAGCGACGAAAACTCTTGATCTCCGATACGCTGCCATCCTGATAAGTCAATTCCACCGACACCGATTTGGTTGCAGGCGGCAGCTTCACATAGGGCTGCGAGTCGTGGGGAATGACGGAGGGATCCCGCGGATCGCAGGGCGGCATCTTCAGCACCTTGTCGGGCACCGCGGAGTCGATACCGACCCGTACCTCGCGAATGGCACAGCGGTATGACATCAGGTGAGTGTAATACACCAGCAGCCCGTTGAATTCGCGAAACGACAGCCAGCTGGTTGCTGTCATGTCGAGGATCTTGCGCTGATCGCGGATCAGCGCGGCCTGCGGATCGAACCGGATCGGAAACGGTCCCTGCAACTCGCCGGATATGTCGACATAGCGAACCTGGATGATCGCCGCCGGCGCATCGGCGGCAAGCTCGATCGACGGATTGGGCATCCGCTTGCGGGTGCGCGGATCCAGCGTGTCGATGAAACCGGTCTCGCGGAAATCGCCGCTGTCGCCCATCCGCCAGGAGATCCCCAGCGTCGGATCGGCGATCGAGAACACCACGGTCCAGCCGCCATTGTGGCGCGAGAACATCGCGATCGGCGCATTGAGGGACTCATTCGATGGCGCCACGCGCGCCACCGCCACCGGCGGCAGCGCCGCCATCTTCTGCAACGGCTCGGCCGGCTTTGCAGGTTCGCGGGCCGCGTCCGCCTGCCCCTTCGCGGTGCCGTTGAGGAAGACGTCATCGACCATCTGGTCGAAATACACCGGGACCTGCTTGTGCCGCACCGTCTCGGCCATCTCGCTCACGACGCGCCGGGTGCGCTGCGCGACCTGCACCAGATTGTCGCCGGGCTCCGCAAGTTGTTTGACGAAGGTGCGGGTGAATACCGAATTGGGATTGGCGTCGTCGTTGGAGAGACGGTCGAGTGCCGTCTGGCGCGGGCCCGCGGAGAAGATCGAGAACACGCCCTCGGGCAAGGTGGTCATCGGCGCCAGGCCGCCGCCGCCGGCCACCGCGCGGGTGCCGGAGCGTTCGAAGGGATTGTTGCGGCAGGCGTCGAACACCAAAATCGAGGTGCGGGCGCCCTTGTTCTGCAACCTCTCGACGATGCGGTCGGCGAGGATGGAAGCATCGCGCACCAGTTCTTCCTGGCCTTCGGTCGCTGCAGGGACATCGGTCGGCAGCAGGTAATTCTGCCCGGCGATCTCAAAACCGTGGCCGGCGAAGAAGAAGAACGCGGTGTCGCCCTTCTCGATGGCGGCGTCGAAATTCAGAAGGCTCTGGCTAAAGCCCTGGCGGGTCTGGTTCTCCGCCACCATCACGCTGAAGCCGAGCTGCTTGAGCGTATCGCCCATGGTGCGGGCGTCGTTGACGGCCTTCTGCAGTTTGGGAACGTTGCGGTAGTCGTTGTTGCCGACCACCAGCGCCACGCGCTTGGCCGCCTCCGCCGGAACCGCCATCGTCACCAATGCTCCCACGATGCCACACGCCAATGCAGCCCTGATCGAAATCATCGCAATTCCCCGCGTCGCACGACGGCCACCGGCGGCTTGTGCAGACCGCCTTATGACATAGTCGCCGCCGCGCGGAGATGGTTCAATCCGACGCCATCGGGACCACGGGTATGCGCTTCCTGATCAGCGCGGTATGATCAAAAACCTGCCCCAATCCGATCGAAATGTCGGCAGGACGGTGGATCAACGAAAAGCCTAAGGGAGACGAACTTGAAATCAGCTATCCTCGCAGCCGCCGTGCTGCTTTCGGCCACCACGGCTTTCGGCCAGACCGACCAACCGCAACCGATCAAGCCACAGCCGATCAAGCCGCATCCAAAACCCGCCGCCGTTCACGCCGCCAAGTCGCAGGAAATCCTCGATATCACCCAGATCGTCGGCGTCAGACAGGTCGACGCCGCGACCTACGAAATCGACGCCAAACTGCAGGACGGCAGCCCGATCGACCTGCGCATGAACGCCTTTGTCATGCAGGATCTCGGCAGACAGCTCGGTACCTACGGCCGCCACTAGCGCGCGGCCGGACACCGGGATCGGCCCGGGCCGGGCTGCGGCCGGCCGGGGCCGGGAGGTTGCGCGCGTCGGCCCGTTCCATGTCCGCCCGCCCTCGCCCGACGCCGTGCATTTGTGCGAAAACGTTAAGCTTTTTCAGGCTTTTCGCCCTGCAGCGGATTGACTTCCGCCATTTCGACCTTATGTTCCGGCGTGACGCGGCCCGGTATCGAAACGCGATATCTTGAGTAAGCCGCCTGTCTGCGTATCTACGCTCCCCGTGCAAATTTGCGTGCCGTTCCGGGGTTGAGCGCGACAGTCTTTTCCGGGAATCCAAGCGGCGGTTTCGACCAGAGGCTCAATGTCCTTTTCTCATCTCGGCTTGTCCGACAAGGTGCTCGCCGCCGTTGCGGCCACCGGCTACACCACCCCTACTCCCATTCAGGAACAGGCGATTCCTCATGTGCTGGCGCGCCGCGACGTGCTCGGCATCGCCCAGACCGGCACCGGCAAGACCGCTGCCTTCGTCCTGCCCATGCTGACGCTGCTGGAAAAAGGCCGCGCCCGCGCCCGGATGCCACGCACCCTGATCCTCGAACCGACGCGCGAACTCGCCGCACAGGTCAAGGAACAGTTCGACAAATACGGCGCCGGACAGAAGCTCAACGTCGCGCTCTTGATCGGCGGCGTCTCGTTCGGCGATCAGGACGTCAAATTGACGCGCGGCGTCGATGTGCTGATCGCAACGCCCGGCCGGCTGCTCGACCATACCGAGCGCGGCGGCCTGCTGCTCACCGGCGTCGAGCTGCTGGTCATCGACGAAGC
>JAQGJF010001080.1 GCA_028290765.1 Tardiphaga sp. | reverse complement strand
CAAAGCTCTGACCGACAATGCCGACGTCGACCAGTTCTGCGTCGACTCCATGACCTACAAGGGCAAGCAGTACGGCAACACCTATTACAGCGACTACATGGCGTTCCTCTACAACGCCGAGATCCTGGAAAAGGCCGGCATCAAGGCGCCGCCGACGACCTGGGCCGAGGTCGTCGACCAGGCGAAAATCATCAAGGACAAGGGCCTGTCGCAGTGGCCGGTCCTGATCTCGATGGCGCAGGAAAGCTGGCTGATCGAGTTCATGACCGCGATGGTCTATTCGAATGGCGGCCGCTTCATCGACGACAAGGGCAACGCGGCGATGCAGGACCCGCAGGCCGGGGCCGGTGTGGCGCTGCGCTGGCTGGTCGATGCGGTGCAGAAGCACAAGATCCTCTCCCCGTCCTGCGTCGAGACCGGCGAGCTCGCCGTGATGAAATCCTTCTCCTCGGGAGAACCCGCGTTCACGCTGGTTCCGAAATATCGCCTGCGGGTGCTGAACGATCCGGCGCAGAGCAAGATCGCCGGCAAAGCCAAGATCGCCTTGATGCCGAAGGGCGACAAGGGATCGCACGCCACCGTGGGCTGGATGCGGTTTTACGGCATGACGCCGCGGGCGCAGGCGGATGCCACCCGCGCGGAGGGTACCGTGAAGCTGATGGCGTGGTTCGGCGGCAAGGCCGAGGGCGAATACAAGTTCCAGAAGATGCTGTTCAAGGATACCGGCACCGGCTTTGGCGTGAAATCCCTGTTCAACGACCCGGAGATCCGGGCCGGTTACGGCGCCTTCGGCGACGTCGACCTGATCGGCCAGCAGCAATCGCTGGCGAAAAAGAAGGACGTCGTGACGCCGTGGTTCGGCGAGTGGAACGACGCCAACGGCAGCGCGTGGCAGCAGGCGATCATGGGCAAGATCACGGTCGAGCAGGCGCTGAACAGTTCGGCCGCCAAATGGACCGAGTTGAAGAAGCAGAGCTGAACACCAGCTCGTCGAGGCCCATCGAATGACTGCGGCCGTCACCGTTCCAGCAAAGTCTCGGCGCCTGATCGCGCCGAGCTATGACGAACGCACCGCCCTGCTGTTTCTCGCCCCGCTGGCACTGGTGCTGCTGGCGGTCGCGGTGTTTCCGATCCTGTATTCGTTCTACATCAGCCTGTTCTCGCTGAAACTGACGCGGCCGAACCGGGTGCCGTTCGTCGGGCTCGACAACTACACCGCCGTGCTGTCCGACCCGCAGTTCTGGCAGGCCGTGGAGCGGACGGTGCTGTTCTCGGTGATGTCGGTGGCGGCCATCGCGGTGCTGGCGCTGCTGATCGCGCTGCTGCTCAACCAGGATTTTCCCGGCCGCCGTATCCTGAGCGCCGTGCTGCTGATCCCCTGGGCGATTCCCTATGTCGCCAACGCCCTGATGTGGAAGTGGATCTACGATTCCAATTACGGCGCGCTCAACGGCCTGCTCTATCAATTGGATTTCATCAACAGCTACATGGTCTGGCTCGGCGATTCCGACAAGACGCTGGCGCTGATCGCCAATGCTTTCGTCTGGAAGGAAGTGCCGCTGGCCACGATCCTGCTGCTGGTCGGGCTAAAAACCATCCCGGCGGATCTGCACGCCGCCGCCAAGGTCGACGGCGCCGACGCGGTTCGCCGCTTCTTCCACATCACTCTGCCCGCGCTGACGCCGAGTTTTTCGCTGGTCATCGTCTACGAGACCATGATGGCGATCCGCCATTTCGATCTGTTCTTCATCCTCACCGAGGGCGGCCCCGGCGACGCCAGTCACGTCGTCGCCTGGCGCATCTATGTCGAGACGTTTCGCAATTTGTCGTTCGGCACCGGCGCCGCGATGGCCTACATCCTGGCGCTGGCGACGCTGGCGCTGGCCTATGCTGTGATCCGCACGCTGGCGCAGAGGGTCTGAGATGGCCGAAATGACCGCAGTCCCGGCCCGGGAGGTCCGTCACTACCGGTCGCGATCACGGCTTCGTCGCATCGGGCGCGGCCTGGCGCTGGCGCTCGCCTCGGTGATTTTTCTGGGCTACGTGCTGGCGCCGATCGCCTGGCTGGTGTCGTCGTCGTTCCAGAGCGAGCGCGAAATCATTTCGAAACCGCCGCACTGGATTCCGCAGCCGCCGACGCTGGACAATTTCGCGGCGATCTTCGCGGCCCCGAACCAGACCGTCACCTACGAGAACCGCAAGGGCAAGGACAGCACCAGCGGCGGGTTCATCCCTTCCACCGCCAGCAACCTGATCCCGGCGATGATCAACAGCCTGATCGTGGCCGGCGCCGTGGTCGTGCTCAATCTCCTGGTCGGCATTCCGGCCGCCTACGCCATCGCAAAAATCCGCTTTCGTGGCCGCCAAGCCTCACTCTACGTCATCCTCGCCACAAGGGTGATCCCCGATATCGCGCTGGTGGTGCCGTTCTTCTTGTTCATCCGCAATCTCGGCCTGCTCGACAGCCTGTGGTCGCTGATCATCACCTATCTCGCGGTCACCGTGCCGTTCTCGGTGTTCGTGCTGGTCAGCTATTTCGAATCGCTGCCAGACGAACTCGACAAGGCGGCGCGGGTCGACGGCTGTTCGCGGCTGCAGACCCTGACGCATGTGTTCCTGCCGCTGGCGCTGCCCTCGCTGGTCGCGGTGATCCTGTTTTCCTTCCTGGCGAGCTGGAACGAGTTTTTGCTGGCGCTGATGTTCACCCAGACGCCAGCGTCGCAGACCCTGCCGATCGTGGTGGCGTCGTTCACCTCCGACTTCACCATCAGTTTCTCCTTCATCAATGCCGCCGGCGTGCTGGCGATCATTCCGCCGGTGATCCTCGCGCTGATGTTCGAGCGCTACATCGTGTCGGGTCTCACCGCCGGCGCCGTGAAAGGCTGAAAAATCCGATGGCACGTATCGAATTCAAATCGGTGACCAAGCGATATGCCGGCGACGTGCTCGCGGTCGACGATCTCCGGCTGGAGATCCGCGACAAGGAGTTCGTGGTGCTGCTCGGGCCGTCCGGCTGCGGCAAGTCGACCACGCTGAACATGATCGCGGGCCTCGAGGAGGTCACCGAGGGCGAATTGTGGTTCGACGATCAGATCGTCAATGCGCTGCCGCCGCACAAGCGCGACGTCGCCATGGTGTTCCAGAGCTACGCGCTGTATCCGCAGAAATCCGTCTACGAAAACATCGCTTTCGGCTTGCGCATGCGCAAGGTCGCCTCTGAGGAGATCGACCGCCGCGTGCGTGACGCCGCCGCAAAACTCGAGATCACGCGGCTGCTCGACCGCCGTCCGAGCCAGCTGTCGGGCGGACAGCGCCAGCGCGTCGCGCTCGGCCGCGCCATGGTGCGCCAGCCGGCGGTGTTCCTGATGGACGAGCCGTTGTCCAACCTCGACGCCGCGCTGCGCATCTCGATGCGCGCCGAAATAAAGCACCTGCACAGCGCAATGCAGACGACCTTCGTCTACGTCACCCACGACCAGGCCGAGGCGCTGACGCTGGCCGACCGCATCGTGGTGATGAAGGACGGCGTGATCCAGCAGATCGGTACCCCCGACGAGGTCTATGAGCGGCCGCGTAACATGTTCGTGGCGTCGTTCCTCGGCAATCCGGCGATCAATTATCTGGAAGGATCGATCGACCGCGCCGGTGCAGCGCCGATATTCCGGCGCGGCAATCTCGCGATCACCCTGCCGACGAAGTTCGCAGCGCCAATGTCGCAGCAGGGCGATGCCGATGTGGTGCTGGGCCTGCGGCCGGAGGATGTGGCCTCGGACGGCGAGGCGACGGCAGGCGCGGCACTGTCTGGGATCGTGGATTCGGTGCTGCCGGTCGGCTCCGACCGCTTCATCGGGCTGAAGGTCGAAGGTTGCGACATCTATGTCCGCGTCGCCAAGGAGGCGCGGCATCGCGAGGGCGACCGCATCGACCTCGGGCTCGTCACGGAGCGGCTGCATCTGTTCGACAAGGCGACCGGCGTGACGCTGCTCGAAGGCAGCTCGCGATGAAGCCGGGGCGGTTCACCTATGAGGCGCCCGCGACCGTCGAGGGCGCCCTCTTGAGCCTGGCCGCGCGCGGCGATGACGCCAAGCTGATTGCCGGCGGCCAGAGCCTGGCGCCGATGCTGAACATGCGGCTGGCGCGGCCCGAGCACCTGATCGACATCAATGGGCTGAAAGAGCTTGGCGAGGTTCGCCTCGACAGCGACCGGTTGACCATCGGGGCAATGGTGCGGCACGCCGCGCTCGCCAAAAACGAACTGGTCCGCCGGCATTGCCCGATGCTGGCGCATGCCGCCGAAACCATCGGGCATTACGCGATCCGCCAGCGCGGCACCATCGGTGGTAGCCTGGCCCATGCCGATCCCGCCGCGCAGCTGCCGCTGGCCGCACTGGTGCTCGATGCGGAGATCGAGGTCCGGTCGGCGGCCGGCCAACGAACCGTGCCCGCACGCGATTTTTTCGTATCGATCTTCACCACCGTTCTCAATCCGGACGAGTTGATCGTGGCGGTTCATGTCCCGGTGACACGCGCCGGCGCAGGATGGGGCTTTCGTCTGTTCAATCGCCGCGCCGGCGATTTTGCCATTGTCTCGGTCGCTGCAACGCTCTCGCGCGCGGAAGATGGCGGCATCGAAGGTCTGCGGCTTGCGATTGGCGGGATCGGCCCGGTCCCGGTTCGGGTCGAGACGCTGGTCGCGGAACACAGTTTCGGGCGAACGCCGCAAGACTGGCCGGGGACCGTCGCAGCGTGGGTCGCGGAGGCCGTCGAGATCGAGGACAACGAGCGGACGCCGGAGAGCTTTCGTCGCGAGCTGGTCGCTGCGCTGACAAAAGATACGCTCGATCAGGCGCTGGAGACGGCGCGATGAGCGAACACGCGATCGCGATGTCGCTGCGGATCAACGGGCAAACCCACCGCCTGTTCGCCGAGCCGCGCAAATTGCTGTCCGACGTGCTGCGCGAAGATTGCGGCCTGACCGGCACCCATGTCGGTTGCGAGCACGGCGTCTGCGGCGCCTGCACCATCCTGCTCGACGGTGCGCCGGCTCGTTCGTGCCTGCTCTATGCCGTGCAGGCACAGACCAGCGAGATCACCACCGTCGAGGCGTTCGGCGGCGAAAAACTCTCGCCGGTGCAGCAGGCGCTGCATGAAGAGCACGGCCTGCAATGCGGGTTCTGCACGCCCGGCATCGTCGTCACCATGGAGGCGTGGCTCGGCGAGAACCCCGATCCCACCGAAGCCGAGATCCGCGAGGCGTTGTCCGGAAACCTGTGCCGCTGCACCGGCTATCACAACATCGTCGCCGCCATAGCCAAGGCGGCGGCCCGCCGCCGCGAGAGCCCCGCGACGTGACCGCAACCCGGATCATCGGCGCCGCGCTGCCGCGCAAGGAGGATTACCGGCTCGTCACCGGGCAGGGCCGCTATCTCGACGACATCGCGTTTCCGGGCTGCCTGCATGCGCATTTTGTCCGCTCGCCCCACGCCCACGCCCGCATCCTTGCGATCGACTGCACTGCGGCGCGCGAAGCCGAAGGCGTGGTTGCTGTCGTCACCGGGCGTGAGCTGGCCGAGTGGACCAATCCGGCGCGCGTGGCACCACCGATCGAGGGATTGCATCCGGTCGAGTTCACCACGCTGCCGATCGACAAGGCACGCTTCATCGGCGATCCACTGCTGTGCATCGTCGCCACCGACCGCTATTTGGCGGAAGACGCCGCCGAACTGATCTCGATCGACTACGACGTGCTCGATCCGGTGCCCGACCTCAATCGCGCGCTCGCCCCCGGCGCGCCGCTGGTCGACGACAGCCTGCCGGGCAATCTCGTATCGCGGCAAGGTTTTGCGGCGGGCGATCCCGCCCGCGCTTTCGCCGAGGCCGAGATCATCGTCGAGGCGTCGTTTCATCAGCATCGCCAGACCCATGCGCCGATCGAGACCCGCGGCTGCTGCGCGATCTGGGACCAGGGCCGGCGTCATCTGACCATGCATATCGGCAACCAGGCGCCGCACCCGTTCCGCACCCAGCTCGCCGGCCGCCTGCGGCTGAGTGAATCGCAGGTCACGGTCGTCTGCCCGGATATCGGCGGCGCCTTCGGCCAGAAGATCGCGCTCTATCGCGAGGAACTCACGGTGGCGGCGCTGGCGCGGCAGCTGCGCCGGCCGGTGCGCTGGCGCGAGGACCGCGGCGAGAATTTGATCGCCGCCAGCCACGCCCGCGAGGATGTCGCGCGCACCCGCGCCGCGGTCGACAGCGACGGCCGGATTCTCGCGCTCGAACTGGAGATCATCGAGGATTTCGGCGCCTATTGCTTCTTTCCAGCCAACTACCTCGCCCGCGTCGTCGCCATGATCCTCACCGGTCCCTACCGGATTTCCAACTATGCCTATGATGTGAAGGTCGCGCTGACCAACAAATGCGGCAACGGCCCGATGCGCGCGCCGATGGCGATCACCAGCTGGGTGATGGACGGCACCATCGAGGCGATCGCGCGAAAACTTGGCCTCGACCCGATCGACGTCCGCCTCGCCAACATGCTGCGGCCGGTCGACCTGCCCTACACCATGACGAGCGGCCTGGTGCTTGAGGACGTCACCCCGCGCGAAACCCTGCAGGCCGCGCTGGACGCGTTCGACATCGCCGGATTCCGCGCCCGCCAGCACCAGGATCGCGCCCGCGGAATCTATCGCGGGGTCGGGCTGTGTTGCGTGGTCGAATCCACCACCTATGGTTCGGCGTTCTACAAGTCGGCGGGCATTGCCGGCTCCGGCCACGAGGCCGGATGGGTGAAGATCGAGCCGTCCGGCGCGGTCAATGCGTCGGTCGGCCTGATGGCCTCGGGCCAGGGCTACGAGACCACTTTTGCCCAGGTGGTCGCCGAGCCGCTCGGGATCGACCCCGACGACGTACGGATCCATCTCGGCAACACCGACACCGCCCCTTATGGCATGGGCAGCCGCGGCGCCCGCGGCGGCACCGCCGGCGGCAGCGTGCTGCTGATCGCCGCACAGGCGCTGCGCGACAAGGTGCTGACCATCGCCGCCAGCCTGCTGGGACTGAACAGCAGCGGCGAATTGCGGCTCCATGCCTCACGGATCGAGCGCCGGCTCGACGGCGCCTGGACTGACGCGGGGCTGACACTCGCCAACATCGCACACGTCGCCTATCTCGATCCGCTGCGGCTGCCGGCGGGGATGGAGCCAGGACTGGAAGCGCATCGCGCCTACGACCCGCCGCCGATGACCTTTTCCAACGCCACCCACATCTGCGAAGTCATGATCGACATCCGCACCGGCAAGCTAGTGGTGGAGCGCTATCTGGTAGTCGAGGATTGCGGCACCGTGCTCAATGCCGCGATCGTGCGCGGCCAGCAGCAGGGCGCGGTGGCGATGGGCATCAGCGGCGCGCTGCTCGAAGAGGTGGTCTACGACGAGAACGGCCAGAACCGGTCCGGCAGTTTTGCCGATTATCTGCTC
>JAQGJF010001077.1 GCA_028290765.1 Tardiphaga sp. | reverse complement strand
CGTACCGTCGAGCAGCGCCACGTCCTGAGGCAAGTAGCCGATATGACGCCCCAGATCCTCGTTGCTCCATTGATCGATGGCCGCTCCGTCGAGCCGCACGACGCCATGCACCGCCGGCCAGATTCCGACCAGCGCCCTTGAAAGTGAGGTTTTGCCGGAAGCACTGGCGCCGAGCATCACCAGCCCCATCCCAGCCTTCAGCGAGAACGAAATGTTGGACACGATGGGCTTGTCCACCCCCGGAGCGGCGACCGCGAGATCTTCGACCGAGAGCTCGCGGCAGGGACGCGGCAATGCCACCGGCGGCGCAGGCGGCTTTGCCGTCACCTTGCAGATGTCGCGCAGGCGGACGAGACCCTGGCGCGCGGCGACCAGCTGCTTCCAGCTGCCGAGCGCAATTTCGACCGGCGCCAGCGCGCGGCCCATCATGATCGACGAAGCGATCATAATGCCGCCCGAGGCCTTGTCGGCCACCACAAGATAGGCGCCGATCCCCAGCATGCCCGACTGCAGCACGTAGCGCAGGAGTTTCGCGCCCGATCCGAGATTGGCATATAGATCGGTGGCTCGAATGTTTTCGCGCAGATACCGCTCATTGGCCTGCGACCAGCGCACCGTGAATCGATCGATCATGCCGAGCGCCCGGATGACCTCGGCGTTGCGCTGGGTCGTATCCGCCAGCACCTGCCGGCGGGCGCTTGAGTCCATCGCGGCCTTGGCTGCGCCGCGCGACAGCCGTTCCGTCAGCAATGTCATCGCGATGATGGCAATCGTTCCAAGCAGCGCCGTCGTGCCAATTGCAGGATGAAACAGAAACAGCGTGACCAGAAAGATGGGAATCCAGGGCATGTCCAGAAACGCCGTCGGTCCCATTCCCGACATGAAGGTGCGAACCTGGTCGAGATCGCGCAGCGGTTGCTGGAGCAGCACCGGGCTCGCGCCGCGGAGCGGCAGCGTGGCAAGCGCAGTATGAATCGATTCCTGCATGCTGACATCGAACAGGGTTGCCACGCGGCACAGCATGCGCGTGCGCAACGCCTCGAAATACCCCTGGATCAGGTAAGCGAGCAGCACCATCAGGGAGAGGCCGAGCAAGGTCGCAATGTTGCGGCTCGGGATCACGCGGTCATAGACCTGCAGCATATAGAGGGAGCCCGACAGCATCAGGACGTTCACCACGCCGCTGAACCCCGCAACGCCCACCATCCGTCGCGCGCTGTCGCGCAAGCCAGCAGCCACAGGGTCATCGCCCGCCACCGCAGACAGCGGATTCCGCAAACCGAAGGGCGGCATTATTCCCGTGCGACCCTGAGCAACACTCATTCGGCTGCATCCCCCCTCAGAACATTTCATCAATCAAATTTTCTTGGATCAAATTGCTTGCCTCCTGTCTGGAGGATCGGGCTCTGACACCTCAATACTCTCAGACAGGAGGCGGCCGTCACCACCTCAGCCGCCGCACCGGCGGCTTCGTTCATTCCTGGATCCCGACAGAGTTTCGAGCCGACAGGTCCGATCGGAAGACGCAGCCGTCAGGTCGTGCGCTTACCAGTGCCAATGGTGGCCGTGGTCCTGGGCCGACGCCTGATGATGCCAGTCGTGATGCCCTCCGCCTGAAGAGGGGTCGGGCGAGCCGGACGTGGGTGTACCGCCCGTGTTACCACCGGACGTACCGCCGCTCCCCGACGTACCGCCTGTACCGCCCGTGGACGTACCACTGCCGGTACCCGAACCCGTGGTGGGCGGGGGCGTTACAATCGGGGGCGTCGTCGTACCACCTCCGACAGGATGCACCGTCTGACCCGGGAGAATGCCGTCGTGGTCGATGCCGTTGAGCTGGAGATCCGCGATATAGGATCCGAGTTTGTCATGCGCGGCCTGAGCCTGGACGTCGGCGATCTTGGTTGCCCCGGTCACATATTCGATGGCCACGACAGGCTTGCCGGCGGCGACGGCTTTCTCGAGATTGTCGACGGTGAACTGCGACTCCGAGGCCGGCTGCTTCGTGCCGTGGTCGGTATAGTACACTTCCTCTTTGAACATCCCGTCGATCTTACTGACATAGTCGGGGTGACTGAGCAGTTCTTCGGCGCCGTTGACCCAGACCTTGAAGTTCGGATCCTTCGACGTGGCGTAGTCCTTCAGGGACTCGACGAGATTGACCATGTCCTGTTCGGCATGCGCATCGTGGCTCTTCGCCCACGACGTCTGATATTCGTCGACCACGTCGAAATAAATGCCGTTGTAACCTGCAGCGACCATACTATCGATGGCTTTTTCTGCGACCGCCTTCCATTCCGGTGTCCAGAAGGAGACCTCGTAATTGCCGGGCCAACTCGGGTCCTGGGGACCGACGATCGACTTCGACAACGACTGGAAATAGTCCCTGTAATTCTCGGCCTCACCGAGGCTGAAATAGCCGAGTACCTGGCTGCCGCCGCTCTCCATCTGCTTGACCTGAGCTGCCGTGAACGGAACGCCTGAATCATTCGCGGTTTCGACCACCTGTACATCGAATGGCGCTGTTGCGATCTGCTTTGGATCCACACCTTGCAGAACATAGTCCGCCGTAACCGTCATCTGTTTCTCTCCATCCATTGTTAGTCCCCGTCGTTTAGCTCGGCGACAAACGAGGCCGAATGAAGGTCGCTTCAAGATAATAAGATGAGAGCTAAGTCACGGCGGCATTCACGCACCGGCGTGGAAGGTAATCGGTTCGGGTAAACAACGCAGCGCGTCTGCCAGGCAAAACCACGGTATATACTGCTGTTTGTTGCTCATGCGCGTTCGTAACTAAGTTACGGCGACGATTGAATCGGGCCACCAGGGGTTTGACCAACATCATGCGGAGGCCATCGCCGTTGGTCATCCGCGCAAGCGCCGGTTGTGAATATAGCGGCGGATCCTAACGAATTTTGGCTGTCCGCGATATGTGCGGTAGCGCACGGTCGCGCGGTCATGACGACTATCGTTGAGCAGCAGACCTCATCAGCGGTGCCGGGCATCTCCCATCAGGAGCCTGCGGACCGACTGATTAATCGGAAATCATTCCGTGAGGTCATTCCCATTGATCATCCCGCGCGACGCGAGTTGCGGCGATGGCTGGCGCAACTCGCGTGGTCCCGGCCGCTCCGACGGAACGCGCCCGACCTTCGGCTTCAATTCAGCAAGATCAACGAAGGCGTCGGCCTGACGCCGCAGTTCGTCAGCCACCATCGGCGGCTGGCTGACCATGGTAGACACGACGGTAACGTGGACGCCGCGGCGCTGCAGCGCTTCCACCAGCGGGCGGAAGTCCCCATCGCCCGAGAACAGAAACATCTGGTCGATATGCTCGGCGAGCTCGATCGCATTGACGGCGAGCTCGATATTCATGCTGCCCTTGACCTTGCGGCGACCGCTGGCGTCGAGGTATTCCTTGGTAAGCTTGGTGACGACGGTGTAACCGTTATAGTCGAGCCAATCGATGAGGGGGCGGATCGATGAATACTCCTGATCCTCAATAATGGTCGTGAAATAGAAAGCCCGCAGCAGCGCGCCGCGGCTCTGGAATTCCGTAAGCAGACGCTTGTAATCGACGTCGAAACCGAGCGCTCTGCAGGTCGCGTAAAAATTGGCGCCATCGATAAAGAGCGCAATCTTGTCGAAAGGTACCATCAGGCACTGACCTTCTAATTCGAGATGCGCAGGTCAGCAGGTAAGCCGCTCCGGCTCTACCTGCTGGTTGGAGAACGAAGAAGCTGGCCGATGTGACGAGGCAGGTCGCGCTAACGGTGACAGTAAGACGCGCGCGGACCATGCGCAATTGTACCGAGGTAAATGGCCGGCATCGAAACGGATGGACCGGTTATACCAAGGTTTATGAACCGGTTCGCAGTGACGGCCGTTTCGGTCGCGCCATGTCAATCGAGCTGGGTCTTTTCAGGATCTGTCCAATAGGGGGCGCCGAGAACGGTCGCGCTCGCCTCCAGATAGGCAAGATAAATTCTATAGAAAGCCAAAAAGCCAACATCGATGGGTTCAGGCGCAGCATCCCATGAACGCACGCTTGGTACGGATTTCACACCGCCATCAATAACGAAGGGCCGGAAGCTGCGGCCGGTCCGCCGGTGTTTTTCTTCCGGTCGGACGCCATTCGAGCTGTGGATCAAGTACAGGCTTGGCTTTGACATATACATCCCCGGATGTGTGGCGGGACAAAGCGACCGTCGTTAAGCAAGCGGGGCTAACAATGCGATCAGGCCGATGGAGTGGGATGCTGTCGCCAGACTTGCCCTCGCCGCCAGCCAAACCTCACCGCCGTCGAAGGCGTCTTTAAGGCCGTCTCCTATGACAATGCCAGGTAGCGTTGTTGCCGCTCCGCTAACCAGCAAGCGTAGTCACGGAGATCCGCCGGACAATTGAACGGAGGTTGATCCGTACGTTACATTTGGTTGAGACGAGCATACCAAGGTTTAGGGTCGGCTGCCTGAAGCTGGCGAAGGACGGCGAACGTCCGACCTCTTCCGCGGCGCCCACGCGATAACCGGTGAGGCTGTGTTGTTGACTGGGCGCGTCCGCGATGGTCAGCGCCGGGGCTTGCGGGCGCGACGAGCGGCCGCGACGGCAAGCACTATGAGACGCTTCGTATCGCGGTGCACCATAACCTCCGAACTTTGAAAAGCTGCTAAGGTGCCGTCTGGTCGGAGGGCCACGTTGCTGCCGCGGATGGTCATGATCATTTAACGACGCAACGCGGGCCCGGATTAGGGCTGCCATGCGTAACCAGACACTGAAATCTCAGCGTCCCGCTGAGCAATCGCTGCTCGGCGGCATGGCGCTGGCCTTGCTGGCGGCGGTTTGCATCTGGCTTGTGCTCGGTCCCGCACCGGCGGTTGCTGGCTACTTGATTGCCGTCGTGCTGCTCATCGCCCTGTTTCTCGCTTCGTTGATCGTGATGCATCTGGTGGGGAGCACGCGCAGGCAAATGGAAACCGCGATCGAGGGCCGAGCAAAGGCCGAACAGCGTGCGATAGAAGCCCTGCGCGAGAGCGAGGCGCAGCAGAAGGAGATCTTCGAGCACAATCCCGTAATGTACTTCATGGTCGATGCAGACGGCACCGTCTTGTCAGTGAACACGTTTGGTGCCGCCCAGCTCGGCTATCTGGTCAGCGAATTGCGTGGGCAATCGGTGCTGAAGGTTTTCTTTGAAGAAGACCGAGACCAGGTTCGGGAAAACGTTGACGTCTGCCTGACGGATATCGGCGAAACGCACAGTTGGGAGATCCGAAAGGTCCGCAAGGACGGTTCGGCGCTTTGGGTTCGTGAAAACGCCAAGGCCGTGCGACGGCTGGATAGCCGGTTGATCGTCCTGATCGCATGCGAGGACATCACCGAGCGCAAGGAGGCTGAAAACGCCCTGCGGCAGAGTGGAAACTATTTGGCCGAAGCACAGCGATTGAGCCACACCGGCAGCTTCGGCTGGCGTGTCGTCACCGGGGAAATTATCTGGTCGGAGGAGACTTTTAGAATATTTGGCTACGACAAGACACCTTCTGTCACGCTCGATACGGTCGTTCAACGCATTCATCCCGAGGATCGCGCCCGCGCGCAACAGACCATCGACCGGGCATCCAACGACGGAAGGGATTTCGATCACGAATATCGATTGCTGATGCCCGACGGCTCGGCCAAGTATGTTCATGCAACGGCGCATGCTGTGACCGATGCATCGGGCGGCGTCGAATTTGTCGGAGCGGCGACGGACGTCACGGCACGCAAGCGAGCCGAAGAGAAACTCCATGAGGCGCAGGCTGAACTGGCGCACGTCACGCGTGTGACGGCCCTCGGAGAACTGGCCGCGTCGATCGCCCATGAGGTAAACCAGCCGCTCGCCGCCGTCGTCGCCAACGCCGCGGCATCGCTGCGTTGGCTCGACCGCGAAACTCCCAACTTGAAGGAAGCGCGCAGCGCTCTGGAGTCGATTGTCAATGACGGCAATCGGGCTGGCGAAGTGATCCAGCGCGTCCGTGCGCTGGTGAACAAGACCGTCGCTCAAAAAGTGCCGCTCGACATCAATGAAGTCGTCAACGAAGTGGTCACCTTGCTGCATTACGAGCTGTTCAGCCACCGGATATCGCTGCGGATGGAACTCACCCCTGCGCCCGGCCCGGTCCTCGGCGATCGGATCCAGCTGCAGCAGGTAATCCTCAATCTCGTCATCAACGGCATTGAAGCGACGCAACCAGTCACCGACCGCCCCCGCGAGTTGGTGATCCGAACGCACCAGGACGAAGACCGCCAAATTCGGGTCGC
>JAQGJF010001053.1 GCA_028290765.1 Tardiphaga sp. | reverse complement strand
TGCTTACATTGTAATCGGCCTTGCGGCCATGGAGCACGACGACGTCGATGTCGCCGGCGCCGCCGTCGATGACATCGGCATTCTTGCCACCCTCGATCACGTCGTTGCCGGCCCGGCCTTGATCTCCGTCGTGGTCCAGGCCGGATTGTAGGCCGCCGAAAATGAACTCCCGCTGTAGTCGTGGGTTGCGAGCGCCACCGTGATGTGATCGTTTCCAGCGCCGCTGTCGACCTTGATATGGTTGGTCCAGCCGGCACCGTTGCTGTCGGCGCCGACCCAGATCACGTCGTTTCCCGATCCGGTGGAAATTTCGGCGCGCTTCGTGCCGTCGACGAAAACCTCATGGTCGAAATGATTATCAAGCGCCACCCAGGCATCGACCCAGTTCTTAAGCGCCAGTTCGTGTCCGGAGAAGCTCGATACATAAGCGTTCTTGATGGTGTTCCAGGCAGAATCCAGTGACAGTTGCGCCACCTCACCGAACCAGTCGAGGCTGACATTTCCTGAAAAATCATGCGCCGTCAGATCCAGCGAGCCTGCCGCCGATGAAAACGTATCCGAGGCGCCGCCGCTCGCCGGGTCGGATCCCCTCAGGCTGTCGTATTGCATCGAATTGCCGACGACGTTGTATTGGTAGCCGGCCGCGAAATCCTGCCAAAGATCGTCATGTGCGAGGCCGGATGGATCCCAGCCCGGCGAGAGCGAGGTCTTCGAGAGATTGAACGTGATCTTCGCCACGACGGCCTCCTTCGATCCACTATTTCCTGAACGCGGCGAAGCTAGCCGTTCAAAGGTCAAGCGTCGTCACCCGATCGGGCGATGGATCCGCAGCGGCTGGGACTGCAATCCGTGCAACGTGTTTTGTGAAGCCCAGCAAGTCGAGATGGCGTTTGTGCCCTTTGACCGTGCCGGCCTGGCGCTTCGCCTGGATGTGTTTGAGCCTGAAAGCGGTTTACAAAACCGCAGCTCGACCGCTGCGCTAAACCGGTGTCGGGCAGGCAGCCGGCAGCAGCATTGCGTTGGGACAAGATCGCCGGCACGGTTCTGCAAGCCATTGTTCTGAAACGGAAAACGGCATACCCCGGGATCGGGCGGACGGGGTTCGGCGGCGCCGCCGACCGCTCCGGGCCGCGGCGGCGCGGGCGCCCGAGTCGTAAACGATTCCTGAATCCTGCCCCACGTAGCGGAGAAATAAAGCCCGAGACTCGATCGGTGGAATCGCCCGATGTTTGGCGCATGCAGACGGTTGTAAAATCGAGCGTGGACGGCATACGCATCGCGCTTGCGGTGGCGTTGCTGGCCGCCTGCGCGGTGAACCTGCTGCTGCTCTGCGCCTGGCTCTAGAGCGTTTTCGAGCGAAGTGGATACCGGTTCGCGTGAAGAAAACGCGTCAAAACAAAAATCTAGAGCTTCGGTTCTGATTCAATCAGAACCGATAACGCTCTAGCCTGGTTTTTCCGGCTCGGCCTGGTCGGCCGTCATCGCCATCCGCGTTAACATTTCCATATCGCGATTTGTCGCAATTGAACTCCGGCCAATCCTTACGCATTAGGCTTACCGGCAGTTTAGACCGCGGCTTTAACCCTTGGCGCCGCGCCTTCGGTTAATGTGCTACCGTGGATGGCGGGATTTTTTCGATGCGCGCGGCTCAGGCACTGCTCATTTTAATCGGCACGAATTTACCGGCTTTGGCCGGCGATGGATTCGACATCGTGATTCCGGGCCGTCCCGGCGTTCCCATCATCATTAACGGCCAGGACGTTTCCTATGCGGTGCTGGAGGGCTCTTGGGGTCTTGCCCGCGGCATCCAGGTCCAGCCGACCGCCTTTGGCGGCCGTTACATCGATCC
Source organism: Tardiphaga sp. (assembly GCA_028290765.1). The sequence goes on along the minus strand of JAQGJF010001053.1, from coordinate 2,512 downwards.
CGAGCCTCGCGTCGGCCACTATTATCCGAGCGCCGGCGCCTCGCCCGGTTACGGGCGCCTCGAAATCGAACCGCCGGCCAATCGCAAATTGCCGCAGCCCGCGGAAAGCTTCCATGAGTCCTGGTCGGCGCAATCCGCGCCGCCGGCGCCGCAGCCGGAGGTTCCGTTCTATCCGCCGCCGATCATTCAGGCGCTGCCGGACGGCGGCTATGGAGTGCCGCTGGACGGTCGAAGGCCTTCCCGGAAAAAACGAAACTAGCCTTCCCAAACAAGAAAACACCGACAGGAGAGAGTAAATGCGTCAGACGATTTCAGGATTGGTAGCGGCGATCGCAGTGGTCACCGTTAGTGCAGCGCCGGCGATGGCGTGCGGCGGCGGGTGGGGCACCGGCTGCTCGCCGTGCGGCCAGCAGGCTTATGTGAGCCCGTGCGGCGGCTACGGCTATGGCGGCGTCGCCGCGTATGAGCGGCTGCCCGACCCGACACCGCAATATTACTACGTCAACCAGGGCCCGGCCTATAGCGGCCCCGGCATGTTCGCGCCGGTTCCGACCTATCAGGAAAGCGCCGTGTCGGGTTGGGGCGCCTACAACGGCAACACCTACTACGGCTACGATGGCGGCCGTTACGCCAACGCCACCAATCATTACTACGACGGCGCGCCTGCCGTCGAAGGCCCCGCGATCTACAGCTACCGGGCGCGTCCGCACTTCCGCCCGTACCGTGCGCGAACCAACTATTACGGCTATTCGGCACGTCCGAGTTACCGCTACGGCTATGCGCCGCGTCACAGCTACGCGCCGCGTTACAGCCTGCCGCCGCGGCAGTATTACGCGCCGCATCACAGCATGCGCTACGGCGCGCCGCGCTACGCCGCGCCGCGTTACTACGGTCATCGCGAGCGCGTGCTGCGCCGCTATTACTGATCTGAGATCGATATAAGAGGGCGCCCGTTCGCATTCAGTTGCGAGCGGGCGTTTTCGTTTGCGTGACGATGATTTCGTAGGATGGGTTGAGCTCTTTGCGAAACCCATCGCCACATCGCGTGTCATTGATGGGTTTCGCAAAGAGCTCAACCCATCCTACGATTTATTCAACCCATCAGCCCCAGCCGGCTGGCGCCGATATAGAGCGCCAGCACCGCGGCGTTCGACACGTTGAGGCTTTTGATTTCGCCGGGCATGTCGAGCCGGGCGACGACGCTGCAGGTCTCGCGCGTGAGCTGGCGCAGGCCTTTGCCTTCCGCGCCCAGCACCAGCGCCAGCGGCTGCCGCAACGCCACCGCGCCCAGATTCTCGGCTCCTTCGCTGTCGAGGCCGACGGTGAGAAAGCCTACATCGTTCAACTCGGTGAGCCCGCGCGCCAGGTTTTGCACGATCACCATCGGCACCAGCTCCAGCGCGCCGGAGGCGGATTTCGCCAGCACGCCGGTGGCCTCGGGGCTGTGGCGCGCGGTGGTGACGATGGCCTTCACCGCGAAGGCCGCGGCCGAACGCAGGATGGCGCCGACATTGTGCGGATCGGTGATCTGGTCGAGCACCAGCACGATGCCTTGCTGTGGGAGCGTATCGATATCCGGCGAGGGCAGGGGATCGGCTTCCGCCAACAGGCCCTGATGCACCGCGTCGGGGCCGAGACGCTGGTCGATCAGGCTCGGCCGCACGATTTCCGGTGTCACGCGGGTCGCGATTTTCTCGTCGGCGAGCCGGCGCGCGGCGTTCTCGGTGAGCAGCAGCTTGCGGATCTGGCGCTGCGGGTTGGCCAGCGCCGCCGCCACGGTGTGCCAGCCATACAGGATGGCGGGGCCGTCGGAGGAGGCCTCGCGGTCGCGCCGGGGCGGCCGGCGGCCGGCGTCGCGGGTTTTGCCGAATCCCTTGTCGAAGGCTTTGCCGGGCCCGCGCTGGAAGCGCTGTTTTCGATCGCGATCGTTCATGGTGGCCTTGTCCCACGGGTTCCGGATAATGGCAATTTAGCGCCAAAAGCTGCCTTGCGGGCCGTTAAGGCCGGCAGGGATATTCGCGGCCGCCTTGGTTGACTTTGCCATGCCGCTTCGCCCATAAACGCGCCGACCGGGAGCCCGTTATCGGGCACGCGTTTTTAACGTCATCCATGGCCGTGCAACCATCGTTTCGGTGGATGTGGTCCGATGGCGTCGCGGGGGAGTGTCCCGAGTGGCAAAGGGAGCTGACTGTAAATCAGCCGTCTTATGACTTCGAAGGTTCGAGTCCTTCTTCCCCCACCATATTGATCCCGCAGCGGTTTTTAGCCGCTGCGGGATCCTTCAAGCCCGGTTTGTTATCAATTTGTTAGCAATCCTGTTAGCAATGGTCCTTTCCCGATTTGTTCCGAGAAGTCCCGATTAGGGAAAGCGGGGCCGTGCATGCGGGCGACTCCGCCTCAGCGGTAACATCGTGTGTTGCAACTTGGAGCTGCTGAGGCCAGTCGATATGGTTCCCGCGTGTGGGGTATTAGGCAATTTCTCAACTTGAATAATGAACTTTTATGCGTTGGG
>JAQGJF010001051.1 GCA_028290765.1 Tardiphaga sp. | reverse complement strand
GAAGGCCAAGTTCCCGAACGAACCCTACCTCAACCAGCAAGCCGAGAACTCCTACCACGCCGTCTACCTGTACAAGCAGATGGTCGAGCGCGCCGGAGGCTCCACCACCCGCGCCGACCTGCGCGCGGTGATCGCCAAGGGCGACGTCTGCGTCGATGCGCCGGAAGGCAAGGTCTGTATCGACCCGAAGAGCCAGCACGCCTCGCATACGATCTACCTGGCGGCGGTCGGCGCCGATCATTCGATCACCTTCCCGAAAGTCTGGAACGACATCAAGCCGTACTGGCTCGGCGAGGCCGGATGCGACCTGACCAAGAAGGATCCGATGGCGCAATACACCCCGAGCAATCCGCCGCCGAAACCGTGATGGTGAATCGTGTGGTGAATGGTGACGAACTGCGATCCCTCCCCCTTGTGGGGAGGGGCGGCCGAGCGAAGCGGAGGCCGGGGTGGGGGTCCACACACGCCGTCCCGCTGTTGCCTTACCCCCACCCGACCGGCCTTCGGCACAGCCGATGCAAAGCATCGGCGTCCTATTTAATAACGGCGGCCAGAGGCCGCCTTCGCACCCTCCCCACAAGGGGGGAGGGATAAGGAAGATATTCGGCGAGGCCAATGAATGGACGTTCTGAGTTCCGTATTTGGATTCATCTATCAATGCGGCGACGCATTCGCGTTTCTCGTGCTCGCGGCGTGCGGCCTCGCCGTCATCTTCGGCATGATGGGCGTGATCAATCTCGCCCATGGCGAGTTCATCATGTGCGGGGCTTATGTGACCGTGTCGACGGCCCGCGCCGGACTGCCGCTGCCTCTGGCGATTTTCTGCGGCGCATTGGCGGCCGGCCTCGTCGGGCTCATCGTCGAGCGGCTGGTGGTGCGTCAGCTCTATGACCGGCCGATGGACACCATCGTCGCCACCTGGGGACTGAGCCTGATCGCCACCCAAGGCACCCTGATCGTGCTGGGATCGAGCGTGCAAGGTGTCGGCGTGCCGCTCGGCAGCTTTACGGTCGGCGCCTATTCCTATTCGACTTACCGGCTGGTGATGATGGCGGCGGCGCTGGCGATCTTCATCGGGCTTTATCTCGCCTTCAACAAGACCCGCTTCGGCGTGCTCGCCCGCGCCACCATCCAGTTGCCGCATATGGCGGAAGCGCTCGGCGTCGATACCAAATTCGTCTACAGCATGACCTTTGCGTTGGGCGCGGCACTCGCCGGCCTGGTCGGCGGACTCTACGCGCCGACCATGACCATCGTGCCCACCATGGGCAGCACCTTCATCATGGAAGCCTTCGTGACCGTGGTGGTGGGCGGCGCCGACATCTTTCTCGGCACCGCGCCGGCCGCGGCCGTGCTCGGCATCATCAAGGCGGCGATGACCTCCTGGCAGGGTCAGCTGTTCGGCCAGATCGGACTGCTGATCGCGGTGATCGTCGTGATCCGCGTGCTGCCGAAGGGCATCTCGGGCTTCATCCTGCGCGAGCGAAGTTGAGAGAGCGTTCGCCAACATGACCCGCCATCTGCAATTCATCCGTCTGCTCGAGGGGCCGCAAACCCTGGGTCGCGGCCCGCTGTTCTGGAGCTTTGCCGGCCTCGTGCTGCTGGCTGCCGCGGCCTATCCGCTGCTGGCCGACGGCTACACTGTCGGCAACACCGTGTATTTCTTCACCTGGACCTTCATGGCGCTCGGGCTCTGCCTGATCTGGGGCTATGGCGGCACGTTGAGTTTCGGCCAGACCGCATTCTTCGGCCTGTCGGGCTACACCTACGGCGTTCTCACCCTCAATTTCGGGGCTGCCTACGGATTCACGTTGATCGCCCTGCTGGCGTCGCTGGTCCTCAGCGCGGTGTTCGCCGCCGTGCTCGGCTACTTCCTGTATTTCGGCCGGATCAGCGGCGTCTTCCTCGGCATCGTCACGCTGTCGGTGACGCTGGTGTTCGAACGCTTCATGGCGCAGACCGCCGGCCCGGAATGGCATATCGGCGTGGCCAGGCTGAACGGATTCAACGGCATGAGCGCCATGCCGCCGCTGACCTTGCCGTGGTTCGGCGGCAACATCGTGCTGTTCGCCGATGTCGGCCTGTATTATTTCGTATTGGCGATGCTGGTCGTGACCTATCTCGGTCTGCGCATCCTGGTGAATTCCAAATTCGGCAATGTGCTGGTCGCGATCCGGGAAAATCCCGAACGCGCCGAGATGCTGGGCTACGATATTCGCAAATATCAGCTCGGGGCCTTCGTGATCGGCGCGGTGCTCGCCGGCCTTTCCGGCACGCTCTATACCTCGTGGGGCCAGTACATCACGCCCTCGAGCATGAGCATCACTGCGGCGGCGCTGCCGATCGTCTGGGTCGCGGTCGGCGGTCGCGGCGACCTGACCGCCACCCTGATCGGGACGCTGGTGGTGCTGTCCGCCTTCCAGGCGCTGACGATCTACGGCAGCCAGTACGCGCTGGTGGTGATGGGGCTGCTGCTGGTCGCTACGGTCTTGATCGCGCCGGAAGGCCTGATCGTCGGCCTGGCCAGACTTGGCGTTCGCCTGCGGCGCGGAGCGAAGGAGGTGTCGTGATGCCACTCCTGGAAACCCGCGGCCTCAACAAACGTTTCGGCGGACTGCACGTCACCGCCGACGTCAACTTCGCGCTCGACGACGGCGAGCTGCATTGCCTGATCGGCCCCAATGGCGCCGGCAAGAGCACGCTGTTTCGCCTGATCCTCGGCGAGCACATGCCGTCCAGCGGCAACATCGTCTATGCCGGAGCGGACATCACCACGCTGAAATCGTTCGAGCGGATCCGGCGCGGCATGAGCGTCAAGTTTCAGGTACCCGGCATCTTCAAGGCGCTGAGCGCGCGGCAGAACCTGGAAATCGCGCTGCAGCACCACCTCGAAGGCGGTTCGCTCGGCGCCGAAGCCGACCGGCTATTGGCCTTTCTCAACCTGTCGGAGGTGGGCACGCAGCTCGCCGGCAATCTTAGCCACGGCCAGAAGCAATGGCTCGAGATCGGCATGGCGATCAGCCTGAAACCGAAACTGCTGCTGCTGGACGAGCCGACCGCCGGGATGTCACCGTCCGAAACCGAAGCCACCGGCGAAATCGTCAAGACGCTGAACGCCGACGGCGTCACCATTCTGGCGGTCGAGCACGACATGAGTTTTGTGCGTCAGGTGGCGCGGCGCGTTACCGTGCTGCATCTGGGGCGGATCTTTGCCCAGGGCACCATCGAGGACATCGTCGCCGACGAGCGTGTCGCCGAGATTTATCTGGGGCACGGCCATGGATAGCGAAGCGCGCAAGGAAGTCCTGCTCTCGACGCTGAAACTGCGTTCCGGCTATGGCGGCAAGCCGGTGCTGCAGGGCATCGACATGGACGTGCGCGAGGGCGAGATCGTCGCCGTGATCGGCCGCAACGGCGTCGGCAAGTCGACGCTGATGAAGACGCTGATCGGCCTGTTGCCGCCGACCGAAGGCACCGTCGTGTTCAAGGGCGAGGATGTCAGCACCATGGTGGCGCACCGCCGCGCCCGCCTCGGCATCGGTTATGTGCCGCAGGGCCGCGACGTGTTTCCGCGCATGAGCGTCGAGGAAAACCTCAAGGTCGGCGAAATGATCGGCGGCCGCATTGGCCCCGACGATTACGCCCGGGTCTACGCCACCTTCCCGATTCTCGCCGAGCGTCGCCATCAGCAGGCCGGCACGATGTCCGGCGGCCAGCAGCAGCAACTGGCGATTGGGCGCGTCATGATCAGCAGTCCGTCGCTGATCCTGCTCGACGAACCCTCCGAAGGCATCCAGCCGTCGATCGTGCAGGATATCGCCCGCACCATCGTCGACCTCAACCGGCGCACCGACGTCACCATCGTCGTGGTCGAGCAGAATCTCGACATGATCCGCGCCATGGCGCAGCGCTGCTACGTCATGGACAAGGGGCGGATCGTCGCCGCGCTGACCCCGGCGGATCTCGACGATCGCGACATCGTACGCCGGCATCTCGCCGTCTGAATGACAACCAAGGGAAGGAAACCACCATGTCATTGCTCGAAAATTCTTGGCTCAAAAATTCCATCATGGCCCGCCGCGGCCTCGCCAAAGGCAAGCCTGGACAGACCTACGCCATCACCGAAGAAAGCCAGGGGCAATATCACTATGTCTACGGCCCCTACGCCAAGCCGGTATTGAAGGTGGATCCAGGCGCGGTGATCTCGGCCGAGACCCACGACGCCTTCGAAGGCAAGATCAAGCATGAGACCGACAAGCCCAGCGAGATCCTCAACTTCCCGTTCCTCAATCCGCAGAACGGGCCGATCTATGTCAACGGCGCCGAGAAGGGCGATGCGCTGGCGGTCTACATCAAGTCGATCGTGCCGCGCGGCCCGCAACCGGTCGGCACCACCTGCCTGATCAGGGAATTCGGCGGCCTCGTCGCCACCGGCGATACCGCGCTGCTCAATCCGCCGCTGCCCGAGAGGGTCAAGAAGGTCGAGGTGACCGTGGAGGGTGGCGTCAAATGGAGCGACACCATCACGATCCCTTACGAGCCCTTCATCGGCACCATCGGCACCTCGCCGGAAATCGAGGCCATCACCTCGCTGCAGCCGGATTATTACGGCGGCAACATGGACCTGCCGGATGTCGGCATGGGCAACGTGATCTATCTGCCGGTCAATGCGCCGGGCGCGCTGCTCTATCTCGGCGATTGCCACGCCTGCCAGGGCGACGGCGAACTCTGCGGCGTGGCGCTTGAGCACCCGACCGTCACCACGCTCCAGGTCGACCTGATCAAGAAATGGACCTTCAAATGGCCGCGGCTGGAGACCGGAAAATTCTTCATGACCATCGGATCGGCCCGGCCGATGGAGGACGCCGCGCGCATCGCCTATCGCGAATTGATCCGCTGGCTCGCCGCCGATTTCGGCTTCACCGAAACCGACGCTTACATGCTGCTGACCCAATGCGGCCGCGTCCGCCTCGGCAACATGGTAGACCCGAAATACACGCTGGGCGCGTCGATCTTGAAGTCGTATCTCAAAGACAAATGAAATGGGCTGAAGCGGACCTCTCAACGTCATTGCGAGCGAAGGGTCGCGGTAGGGACGCTCATTACTGAGCGCCCCCCGCACAGAACCGTACGTGCGGCTTTCCCGCATACGGCTCCCACCTCGGGTGAGTGACGGCGAAGCGTGCTGAAGGCCAAGGATGGAGGGTG
>JAQGJF010001032.1 GCA_028290765.1 Tardiphaga sp. | reverse complement strand
CGAGAAGGGCGAGGTGCGGGCCTTCGACCGGGTCATCATCGAGACGACGGGGCTGGCGGATCCCGCTCCGGTGATCCAGGCCTTGATGACGTTCCCGGTGTCGCGGCGGTTCCGGCTTCGCCAGGTGGTGACGACGGTCGATGCGGCGAACGGCGCCAGCACCTTGCGGCAGCATCCCGAAGCCGTGAAGCAGGTCGCCGTCGCCGACGAAATCGTGGTGACCAAGACCGATCTGGACCGTGGCGCGGTGGCTCCGCTCGGTGAACAGGTCGCCGCGCTCAATCCGGGCGCGCGGGTTCATCGCTCGGCCCCGGATCGCGTGCCGGCGCTGTCCGAGCTGTCGACGATCGATATTTACGATCCCGCCACCAAGATTGCTGACGTCGCCGCCTGGCTGAAAGCCGACGCGCACATCCATGGTCACGATCATCACCACACGCACGACATCAACCGGCACAGCGCCGATATCGGTTCCTTCGTTCTGCATTTCGACCAGGCGCTGCATTGGGAGCATGTCGCCAACTGGCTCGACGCGCTGGTGATCGGGCATGGCAACGACCTGTTGCGCGTGAAGGGCATTCTCGACATCGCGGGCCGCGATCGTCCGATCGTGGTCCAGGCGGTGCAGAGCCTGTTTCATCCACCGTTCGAGCTTGGCGCCTGGCCGGAAGGCACCCGCCAGTCGCGCATCGTCTTCATCACCCGCGGCCTGTCGCGCGACTTCGTCTGCGAAGTGCTCGACACTATCCGGCAGCGTCCGGTGCCGGATGCCGGCCACGCCGCAGCCTAGACACCACCACTTGTGAATTCGTCCTTCGGAGAAATGGTACATGGATAGTTTGATCAGCAACGGCCTCCTGATTACCTCGAAAGGCCGGCAGCGCGCCTCGGTCGGCATTCGCGATGGCCGCATCGCCGGTATCTACGAGCCCGGCCAGGAGCCCGCGGCCAGGGAAGTCATCGATGCCAGCGGGCTGGCCATCCTTCCGGGCGTCATCGACATGCATTCGCATCACCGCGAAGGCAGCGAGTCCGGCTTCGAATACAAGGACACCATCTACACCTCGACGCAGCAATGCGCCGCCGGCGGTGTCACCACCTCGGTCGCGATGCCCAACGTCACCCCGCCGCCGAATTCGCTGGCGCTGCTCAAGAAGCAGTTCGCGATCTACGAGCGCGACGCCGTGGTCGACTGGAATTTCAATCCCGCCCCGACCATCGAGGACGAGATTCCGCGGATGGCGGAAACCGGCATTGCCGCCTTCAAGATCTTCATGGTGGTGGACACCGGCCGCAGCTATCCGCACATGCCGGGCATCGGCGTGCACGACCACGGCAAGATCCTCGAAATCATGCAGCATTGCGCCAAGGTCAATGTGCCGCTGATGATCCATCCGCACGACCAGGCGCTGATGGACGTGATCGAGAAGGGGTTCTGGGAGCGCCAGCAGCGCGACGCGCTGGCCTATGCCAAGGCCTATGCGGCGCATGACGGCGTGATCTGGGAAACCGCGATCGCGACCTTGTTGCGGCTGCAGAAGGCCGCCGGCTGCCATCTCCACATTCTTCATACGCAGACGTCGGGCAGCGTCGACCTGATCCGCAAGGCCAAGGCCGAGGGCCAGCGCGTCACCTGCGAGATCAACCCCTGGGCGCTGTTTTTGGGCTGCGAGTGGTCGGCGATCGAGCGGCTCGGCTCCTATGCGCTGTCCTATTGGGTGCCGGAGAAGAACGTTCCCAGCCTGTGGCAGGGTCTCAACGACGGCACCATCGATATCGTCGCCACCGATCACGCGCCGCATACGCGCGAGGAAAAGGAGATCGGCTGGACCGACGGCTGGAAGGCGCATACCGGCACGCCCTCGACGCAGTTCTATCTCAGCATGTTCCTGACCGCGGCCAAGGAAGGCAAGATCTCGATGGAGCGCGTGGTGGAAGCCACCTCGACCGCGCCGGCAAGAATTTTCGGCATCGAGAAGAAGGGCGATGTGCTGCCCGGCCATCATGCCGATCTGGTGCTGGTCGATCTCGAACGCGAATATGAGATCCGCGACGCCGACGTGCTCAGCCTGACCGGATGGAGCCCCTATGCCGGCCGCAAGGTCAGCGGCAAGCCGGTGCGCACCATCGTGCGCGGCAAGACGGTGTTCCTGGACGGCAAGGTGGTCGGTGAAAAGGGCTGGGGCCAGCAGGCCCGCGCCAGCTATCCGGGTTAGGGCAGGTTGAACTAAAGCCAGATCGGCCGGGCCCGCTCCGTCATTGCGAGGAGCTCTTGCGACGAAGCAATCCAGTCTTCCTTTGTGACCCCTGGATTGCTTCGCTTCGCTCGCAATGACGCCGAGAGGGCGTCGCAGTAAAGTAGCTTTCGAACCAAGAGGCCATGTTGCGCAACATCGTGGATTTTCTCGAACAGGAGAGCCGGCTGGCGTCGACGGTCCGGGTGCTGGTCTCGGCCGGCTGCGTCCTGTTGGTCTGGCAGCTGCTCTCGCTGGTGGTGACCAACCGCCTGCTGCTGGTGCCGCCGGCGGACGTGGCCTTGGCGCTGGTCAAGGAAGTCCGGCAGGGCGCGATGTGGACCAACGCGGTCGCCACCGTGACGGCGGTGGTGTCGTCGTTCGTCGTTTCCTGCGTGATCGGGATTGCGATCGGCCTGGCACTGGCATCGAGCCGGCTGCTGTCGCTCACCGGCGGGCCGGTGCTCAGCGCCCTGAACTCGGTGCCGATCATTGCGCTGGCGCCGCTGTTCGTGGCCTGGCTCGGTCTCGGCTTTGCGTCGAAATTCGTGCTGGTGCTGCTGGTGGCGGTGTTTCCGGTGGTGGTGACCACCGAAGCCGGGCTGCGCGCCGCCGACAAGCCGCTGATCGAAGCGGCGCGGTCGTTCAACGCGACCCGCTGGCAGATTTTTACGACGGTGACGTTTCCCTACGCGCTGCCGTTCATCGTCAGCGGTGTCCGCGTCGCCTGGGCGCGTGCGCTGGTCGGCATCGTGGTGGCGGAATTCTTCGGCTCGTTCGCCGGCTTCGGCTTCGCCGTCATGTCGGCCAGCCAGACCTTCGATACCGCGCGCGTGCTCGGCTACGTCTTCGTGCTCGGCGCGATGGGCCTGGTCGGCAGCGTGCTGTTTGCATCGCTCGAGCGGCGTCTGGCGCCATGGAGGCAGGAATGACCGCGTCCGCACTGCTTCGCGTCGATGGCGTCGGCAAGGTCTTTGCCCGCCGCGGCAAGCCTTCCGTGGAGGCGCTGCGCGATATCAACCTGTCGATCCACGAAGGCGAATTCGTCTCGATCGTCGGCGCCAGCGGCAGCGGCAAGTCGACGCTGCTGCGCATCATCGACGGCCTGATCGCGCCCAGCGGCGGCGGCGTGTTCGTCGACGGCACAAGGGTGGCGCGGCCCGGTCCTGACCGCGCCATGGTGTTTCAGCAGGATTCCCTGCTGCCGTGGAAGACCGTGATCGAGAACGTCGCTTACGGCCTGACGCTGGCGGGAAAGCCATGGTCGGCGGCCTCGAAAGTTGCCGAGCGCTTCATCGCCATGACCGGCCTCTCGGGTTTCGAGAGCCACTATCCGCACCAGTTGTCGGGCGGCATGCGCCAGCGCGTCAACGTGGCCCGGGCGCTGGCGGTGGATCCGCGCATCCTGCTGCTCGACGAGCCGTTCGCCGCGCTCGATGCTCAGACCCGGGAGATCATGCAGACCGAACTGCTGTCGATCTGGCGGGAGAGCCGCAAGACCGTGTTGCTGATTACCCACCAGATCGACGAAGCGGTGTTTCTGTCCGACCGCGTCATCGTGTTCAGCGCGCGCCCCGGCTCGGTCCGCGAAGAGGTCCGGATCGATCTGCCGCGCCCGCGAAATCTCGAACTCAAGCGCACGGCTGAATTTGTCGGCCTCGTCGACCGGATCTGGAAGCTGATCGAAGCCGAAGTCCGGCTGAGCCTGACTGAAACCCAATAGACCGCCGAAGACGTCTGCCGCGTTCCTACTGCACCAGGTGCAGATAACCGCGGGCGACCCGTGCTGCCTGAATACGCCGGGACGCGTGAAGCGCATCGACGAGCCGCGCGAGGTGGCTTCTGCGGGTGGACGGGGTATTTTCGGCACCCGCGGCGGGCGGGGCCGGCAACGTTTTTTCCACGAGCCTGAGATGCCGGGCGGCCCGGGCTTTATCCGTTCGCGCCTCGTCCTGCTGCGGCGGGACGCTGGTCTGGGGATTGGCGCCGGTCGTGCCACGCCCGTGGCCGGGCGGGTCGTCTCGGTCGGACATTCTGTCTGCCTTGCTTCGGAGTAGTGTTTCCAAAGGTCAATAACCCCGATCCCGGCAAGCCGGTGTGAAGCGCTTCACATCCGCCGACATAAATTCCGGCCTTGGAAGACGTTCAAAAGGCCATGACGTGTCAGGTCCGTCCCTGCCATGACGGTCACTGCCTTCAATCCAGGCATTCGACCGACGAGTTGGCGAATGAAGGCAAGTGCACTGCGGTAGTTCCCGCTCGAATCATCCGCAACCGGCTAGCCTTTAGTTCCAGACTGCCGCGGTTGACAGCCCAACCGATTTGAATAACTTTGCCAAGCGGTTAGACCACACAAAAATCATGCGGAGAAATCGATGCCGGTCCGACAATCCGTCGGCATCGCAGCGACATCCGCCTAGAGGGTCGGCCTACAGGGAGGATGAGGACGTGAAATCTCAGAAGACACGCGCGCTTGCACTGGCGGTTTCGGCCGCAATCGGCGTTTTCTACGCCGCCGCGCCGGCGATGGCGCAGGAAAAAATCACCGTCTGGTGGGTCAAGGGCTTCTACAAGTCCGAAGACGACGCGCTGCTCGCGACCATCAAGAAATTCGAGGAAAAGACCAAGATCAAGGTCGATCTGTCGCAATACCCGGTTCAGGACATGATCCCGAAGGCGGTGGCGGCGCTGGATTCCGGAACGCCGCCGGATGTGTCCTATGGCGACTCCTATGACGTGCAGGCCGCCGGAAAATGGGCGCTCGAGGGCAAGCTCGAGGATCTAACCGATATCCTCGAACCGATGAAGTCGGCATTTGCGCCGAGCACGCTGGAAACCGCCTCGCTGTACAATGGCCTGACCAAGAAAAAGGGCTATTACGGCTTCCCGCTCAAGCAGCAGTCCATGCATGTCCAGATCTGGGGCGATATGCTGGAACAGGCCGGTTTCAAGGTCAGCGATATCCCGACCAAATGGGAAGATTACTGGTCGTTCTGGTGCGACAAGGTGCAGCCGGCCTCGCGCAAGGCCACCAACTCCCGCGTCTACGGAGTCGGTCAGCCGATGGGCGTGGAATCCACCGACTCGTTCCAGTCGTTCTACACCTTCATGGATGCCTATAACGTCAAGCTGGTCGACGATGACGGCTAGCTTCTGGTCGTTGATCCGAAGGTCAAGCAGGGGCTGATCGGCGCGCTCAAGGATTACACCGACACCTACATCCGGGGCTGTACGCCGCCGTCGTCCACCACCTGGAAGGACCCCGACAACAACGTTGCCTTCCACAACAAGACCACGGTGATGACCCACAACTTCACCATCTCGATCGCGGCGAAGTGGTTC
>JAQGJF010000937.1 GCA_028290765.1 Tardiphaga sp. | reverse complement strand
GAGGGCGTCGAACATCTGCGCGCCAAGGAGGGCGACGCGTGGCTGGAAAAATTCGCCGATTTCTACATGAGCGTCAGGCGCACCTGCGAGCTCGGCGAAAGTTGCGCCCTGCAGAGCATCACGCCGGAAGTCGCGCGGGCCGATCACGACACCAAGACGGCCTATGAAGCCGAGATGCTCACCGTCGTCGAGGCCGTTGCCGAAGGGCTCAGGCGGGGAACGCTGCCGGAGCGGCGCAAATCGGCCTGGGCCATCCTCGCACTGCTGTCCGGCGGGGTTACGCTCGCGCGCTCGACCGAAGACGCCAAGGTCGGAACACAGATCGCGCGCGCGGTGAAAACGGCGGTCCTTGTAGTGGCCGGAGATTGAACAGCGTTGTGGCGTCTTCGGCGGCCCGCTTCTATCTTGCCGCAATCGCAACCATGAACAGTGCGAACGCGGCCGTGGATGCCATCGTCCGCACGTGATTCCAGAACGTCCAGTCCTTGAGGTAACGCGCCCAGAGCGACGCGGCCTCGGAACTGGACGGATTGGCGGCGGCCAGCGCGTCGTTGAGCGGCACGTTGAAGACCATGGTGACGATGAACATGCCGACGACATAGAGAACGCCACCAACGAGCATCGCCACGGCGCCGGGCTGGTCCCAGCGCAAGATGGCGAGACCCGCGAGGAGTGCTGCGGTTAGCGTCGTGCCGAGAAAGAACGGCATGAACAGCGACCGCACGATCTCGACATTGATCGCGTTCATCGCCGAGATGCCAGCGGCCTGGTCGATGCGGCCGAGCGCCGTCATCACGAAGGCCGAGAAAGTGAAATAGACGCCCGCGAGAAGGCCGCAGCCGATCGCGGAAAACCACAGCAGACTGGAAGTGAGAAGCTGGCGCATGGTTCAGGCTCCCCAGACGCCGGTGGCGGCGGTGTTGCGGGCATAGTCGGAGAAGTCGCGCGCGGGCCGGCCCAGCGCGTCTTCGACGCCGTGCATCACCCGCGAATTGCGGCCATCGAGCACCACGGTGAAGAGCTCGCCCAGCAGGGCTGTGACATCGTCCGGAACGCCGGCCTGCCGCATGCCGGAACCAAACTCTTCCGGCGAGATTTGACGGTAGCGGATCGGACGGCCGGCAGCGGCGGCGATCTCGGCCACGGCCTGCGCGAAAGTCAGCGCCCGGGGACCCGTCACCTCGTACAGCTTGTTGGCGTGACGCGCCTCGGTCAGCGCGGCGACGACGACATCGGCAATGTCGTCCACATCGATGAACGGCTCGGGCACTGCGCCTGCCGGCAGCGCGACCTCGCCGGCCAACACGCCGTCGATCAGATAGCCTTCCGAAAAATTCTGGTCGAACCAACTGGCGCGAACAATGGTCCAGGCCACGCCGGAGGCTTGCAGCGCCGCCTCGGCGCGCTGCGCGCTGGGCTCGCCCCGACCCGACAGCAGCACCACCCGCTCCAGTCCCTTCTCGCGGGCAAGGCGGCCGATCTCGGCGATCGCCTCCGCTGCCCCCGCCACGGCGAGGTCGGGCTGATAGGTGACGTAGGCCTTCGACACGCCATCCAGCGCCGCGGGCCAGGTTTCCGGCCTGGTCCAGTCGAACGGGACCGCGGTCGAACGCGAGACCGGCCGGGTGGCGATGCCACGGGCGTTGAGCAGGGTGTTGACGCGCGCGCCGGTCTTGCCGCCGCCGCCAATGATCAGAATGGGCATCTCAGACATCGGACGATCCTTTCGCTCCTGAAATACGATAAAACCTCGTATTTGACGAAAGCGATAAACTCTCGTATTTAATCCGTCAAGGATTTTTTGCGGGGGACCGGATGGCGGCAAAGAAAGCGAAACAGACGGCGGCCGAGGCCAGCCCGCAGGGGCTCGCGCGTCTGGTTCCGACCCAGCAGCGCAGCCGGGAGCGGTTCGAGCGCATCCTGCAATCCGCCGCGGAGGTGATGGCCGAGAAAGGCAGCGAAGCCTTCCGCATGAGCGACATCGTCGAGCGGACCGGCGTCGCGTTCGGCTCGCTGTATCAATATTTCCCGGACAAGACCGCGATCATCGGCACCCTCGCCGAGCGCTACAATGCGATCGGCCGCGACTGTGTCCGGCGCGACCTGTCGCCGATGAAGAGCGCAAAGGACCTGCATCCGGCGCTGTGCCGCATCACCGACAGCTATTACCAGATGTTCATCGACGAGCCGGTCATGCGCGACATCTGGCAGGCGACCCAGGCCGACCGGGCGCTGCAGAAGCTCGACGAGGAAGACGGCGCCTATCTCTCCGGCCTGCTGTCCGACGCCTTGCGGCGCGTCGCGCCGCATGGGTCCGAGCCGGCGATGGCGGCCTTTTCACAACTGACGATGACGCTGATCGCGGCCGCCGTGCGCCACGCCATTACACTGGACGCCAAGGACGCCAAGCGCATCCTCACCCTGTTCAAGCGCCTCCTGCCGAAGGATCTGTCGGCGCTGGCCTGAACCGGGCCCGTGGAGACCTTCAGGCTCCGCCTGTGAGGGATCCCGCGATCATCCGCGCGACAATTTGTCGTCGAGAACTTTCCCCTGTTTTCTACTAGTAATTGTAGTTACATTTTTCCAGACCGGGGGAATCCATGAAGCTTGCATCCTACAATGTCGAAAACCTTTTCATGCGCGCGCGGGCCCTCGGCGGTCCCGGATTTTCCGCCGAAGGCAGAACAATTTTGAAGGCGCAAGCGGACATCAATTCCATCCTTGGCAAAGACAGCTACACACCGGCGGATAAAAGGAAGATCGTCGAACTGCTCGATACGCTCGGTTTGAAGAAGTCCGACGAAAACAAATTCGCGATTCTGCGCCAAAACCGCGGGCATCTCGTCAAACGCCCTCAAGGCAGACCGATCGAGGTCGTGGCGGACGGGCGCGACGACTGGATCGGGTGGGTCGACCTCACGCTGGAGCAGGTCAACGAAAACGCTACCCGCAATACCGCAAGAGTCATCAAAACGATCGATGCGGACGTACTTGGGGTCGTGGAGGCAGAAAGTCGGCCCGCGCTGGTACGATTCTGCAAGGATGTGATGCCGGCCGTCGATGGCACCGCTTACGATCATATTATGTTGATCGACGGAAATGACGAGCGGGGCATCGATGTCGGTCTGATGACCAAAAAGAAATTCAACATCGTTTCGATCGCCAGCCACGTCGACGATGAGGATGACGATGGTCTCATCTTCAGTCGCGATTGCGCGCAATTCGAAATAGAAACTGCAGACGGAAATACGCTTATCGTTCTTGCCAATCACTTCAAAAGCAAGGGTTTTGGCACTCAGGCGACCTCGGACGCGAAGCGCGAACGCCAGGCCGCGCGCACTGCCACGATCTATCGGCAGCTCCGCCAAACACATAAGTTCATCGCGATCGTCGGCGATTTCAACGACACGCCAGACAGTAACCCGCTTGCTCCGCTGTTCAGCCAAACGGGCCTGAAGGACATCAGCGAGTTGCCAGGCTTCGACGATGGCGGACGCCCCGGCACATTCAAGAACGGCACGGCTTCAAACAAAATCGACTACATCCTGCTGTCGCCGGACTTGTTTGCGAAGGCAACAGCCGGCGGAATCTTCCGCATGGGGGTTTGGGGCGGTACGAACGGCACGCTGTTCGAGCATTTTCCGGAGATCACCAAGGAAGTCGAAGCAGCGTCCGATCATGCGGCGATTTGGGCCGAACTCGATATTTAACCGCCCTCGCCCGCTCGACCGTGCCCGAAAGTTCGACGTGATGTCATAGACCCCGCAGTTGAGACTCTTGACCTCGTTGACTGCCCCGCGCCACTCACGGCCGCTTCGGAATCTCGAGCCCGCGTTGAACCGCGGGGCGTGCGAGGCCGCGCTCCAGCCAGGCCGAGACGTGCCCGAAGCTGTCGAACTCGACGATTTCACGTGCGCCGTAGAAGCCGATCAGGTTGCGCACCCAGCCGAGCAAGGCAATGTCGGCAATGGTATAGGCGTCGTCCATGATCCACTGCCGCCCGTCGAGGCGCAGCTCCAGCACGCCGAGCAGGCGTTTCGATTCGGCGACGTAGCGCTCGAGCGGCCGCTTGTCGGCGATCTCCCGGCCGGCAAATTTATGGAAGTAGCCGACCTGCCCGAACATCGGTCCGACCGCCGACATCTGGAAATGCACCCACTGGACGGTCTCGTAACGCCGCGCCGCATCGGCCGGAAGCAGTTTCCCGGTTTTCTCGGCGAGATACTGCAGGATCGCTCCGGACTCGAACAGACCCAGCGGCGCCCCGCCCGGCCCGTCCGGATCGATGATGGCCGGGATTTTGCCGTTCGGATTCAGCGACAGATATTCCGGCGTGAATGTTTCATTCTTGCCGATATTGATCGTGTGCGGCTCATACGGCAGCCCAATCTCTTCCAGCATGATCGAAACCTTGACGCCATTCGGCGTCGGAAGCGAATACAGCTGGAGGCGTTCAGGATGTTGCGCCGGCCAGCGCGCGGTAATCGGAAAGGCGGAAAGATCTGACATTCATAGGCTCGCGAGGATCAACATGTTCTTCGAACAGATTCTTTCATGGCATTCCAGTTCGCAGGGCGCAATAGCCCGGGTCCGCGCTTCACGCTACTCGGACCTACCCCGCCGAGACCTCACCGCGGGAGCGACCGTCTCGACTTCGTTGGTCAGGATTCCGCCGGAATAGTTTCGCGGCAGGGCGAGAACCTGCTCAGGAGTGTCGACGCCGGTCGAGAAATCCCCTCCGTGGTATGGGCCGACCAGGAACGTCGCGCTGTTGGCCGCAGCCATCCGGCTTAAAAAGCGATCCGGCCATCCCCACAGCCACGGCGCCACGTTGATCGGCACGAAAACGACCATGTTGTTGCAGTCGGCCGGAACAATACCGCTCCAGCCATACACGATATACGGAATGAGGCACGACTTCAGCGAACGGAGCGACATCGTCCTGACATCGGGAAGCAAGCGACGGAGTGCGGCGATCGGCTTGTCTCCGCCATAAAACATCAGCCTTCGCCGAGCCTCCGGCGCGAGGCGACCGATTTCCTGCGCAAGCCGCTCTCCTTCGGAAGCATCGTTGCTCTTCACATTGATCAGGAATGCATGCTCGGGAAAGCTGGCAAGCACCTCATCCAGTGAAGGCATCATGCCGACGCCTTTGCCGCGGAACGGAAATGTCCTTCCGCCGTCAGCTGTATATCCGTATCCGATATCGAGTGTCTTCAAGCCCGCCATGGCATGGTCCCGGGTAACCCCACGGCCATTCGTGCGGCAGTCCAGAGTCCAATCATGAAAAACGGCGAACTTCCCGTCGGTCGTCGGGTGGACGTCGAATTCAACAATGTCCGCACCCGCATCGAAACTTGCCCGCATCGATGCAAGTGTGTTTTCAAGGTAGGCGTGCGTGGGAGGGAGCATGCGGGAAGCCGTGCAGGTATCGTTCCGCAGGTCTGTCCTGTCGTATTGTTGCGCAATCCCACGATGGGCAAGCAACGTAGGCGCTCGATCGGAACGAGGCGTCAACAGGACCGTGTTGTTGAGGAAGACAAACGTCGCAAATAACAACGCCGAGACAGCAAGGGCACGCCATAGTTTTCGCATTAAGCCTGGTTATCCCTTGGATGATGGAGTGCCCGCCGAGTTGACCGCGCCGATGATAGGAGATGTTCACATTCCCCGCTTGGAAAAACGCGACAACGCGCTCATTGACAGCGGAATGCCGCGAGGGATGATCGACCCGCGGGGATCCGCCCAGCGCATTCAGGTATGGCGATTCGCGCCGTCGCCGAAGTTGGCCGCATTTTTTGACCATCACTGGATCATCGAATGGAGACTGGCCGACCGCTCACCGGAGGAACAGCGCGTGGTGCCATCACCGAACGCGCATCTTCTGATTTGCCCCGGCGAAACAGCGCTGTTCGGCGTCGTTCGCGGCATTCAAGGACGCCTGCTCCAGGGAAACGGGCGCGCGCTCGGGCTTCGTTTTCGAACAGGCGGTCTGCGCCCGTTTCTGACCGGGCCCGTCGCTCAGCTGACCGGCAGGACGGTATCCACCGGGATCATTACGGGGCAGACAGACGCTCGCAGCGAGGAGCTGGTCTTTGGTCAAAACCGACACCAAGACATGATACGTGCCGCGGAAGCGATCATTGAACCAAGGCTCCCCGATCCTGATCCCACGGTCGATGTGATCTCCTCCATCCTTGCTGCGGCCCGTCGGCAAGACGGCCCGCGACGCGCCGAGACCCTCGCCAACGATATGGGCCTGAACCTCCGAGCCATGCAGCGTCTGTTCCACGACTATGTCGGCGTGTCGCCCAAGTGGCTGCTTCGACGGTATCGGCTTCAAGAGGCGGCGTGGCTGCTCGCACAGGGCGGTGATGTTCCACTTGCAGCGCTTGCAGCCGACCTCGGATATTTCGATCAGGCTCACCTCGCACGAGACTTCAAATGCCTGTTCGGCTGTGCGCCGGCGCAATACCGGAAAACCCAATCCGGCCCACGCAGTACGACGACTGGCGCGTTAACGCCTTAGTCCGATCACGCAGGCGGTACGTTAGCCGCGCATCCCGATCGCCGGTCGAAACGGCGGATCATCGTCGGGGCGAGATACTGCGGCGTAGTGATCGAACTGCATCGTAAAGGTCGCGCGACCCTGGCTCATCGAGCGCAGGTTGTTCACATACCCGAACATGTTCATGAGCGGCACCATCGCATTGATGACGTTGGCGTTGCCGCGCATGTCTTGACCCTTGATCTGGCCGCGCCGCAAATTCAGGTCGCCGATGACCGAACCGGTGTAGTCTTCCGGGGTCACGCATTCGACCTTCATGATCGGCTCGAGCAGGACGGACTTGCCCTTCTGCAGCGCGTCACGAAACGCCGCGCGCGATGCAATTTCGAAGGCCAGTGCCGACGAATCGATGTCGTGATAGGCGCCGTCCACGAGTTGGACTTTCACGTCCACCACCGGGAAGCCGGCGACGACGCCCGATCCCAGCACGCCGTTGAGGCCCTTTTCGACGCCGGGGATGTATGCCTTCGGCACCGCGCCGCCGACGACCTTCGATTCGAACACGAAGCCCGAACCGGGCTCGCCCGGCTCGACGATGAACTTCACCCGCGCGAACTGGCCGGTATCACCGGTCTGCTTCTTGTGGGTGTAATCGACCTCCGCCTTCTTGGTGATCTTCTCGCGGAACGCCACCTGCAGCGCGCCGATATTGACATCGACCTTGTAGGTACGGCGCAGGATATCGACTTTCATGTCGAGATGGAGTTCGGCCATGCCCTTGAGGATGGTCTGACCGGACTCGCGATCGGTCGAGAACCCGAACGACGGATCTTCGACAGCGAGCTTCGCCAGCGCGACGCCAAGCTTTTCCTGGTCGGCCTTTGATTTAGGCTCGACCGCGACCTCGATGAGCCATCGCGGCATTCCGCCGTCAAATGAAGCCATGGTGTCTTCCACATCGTCCTCTTACAGACCGAGAACCGCTAGTGCCTTATCTTACAGGAAGACCGGACTTTCCGGGAAGTCCGCCGTCCTCCCTGCTCCCACTCGGTCAGCGACCAGCCAGTTTGCATCCCGGCTGCGACGCAATCTCTCCAGCGCGCGGACGATGAAGATCATGGCGCGGTCGGATACAATGGCCGCGTTGCCCAGGGCCAATCATCAGGGAACGACCATCAATCATGACCATCCGCCCGATTGTCCGGTATCCCGACCGTCGCCTTGCGCTGCCGGCGCAGCCCGTGACCGTGTTTGACGGGGCGCTGCGCGAACTGGCGAGCGATCTGCTGGAGACCATGCACGCCGCACCGGGGATCGGGATCACCGCGCCGCATATCGGTGTCTTCCTGCGGGTGGTGGTGCTCGACCTCGACCCCATCGAAGGGGCGCGGACTTATGTCAATCCGGAGATCATCTGGGCATCGCCCGAGATGATCACGCATCAGGAAGGCAGTGTCTCGATGCCGGGGGTCAATGACGAGATCCGGCGCCATGCCCGTGTCCGGATCGGCTATCGCGACGTCGACGGCCAATCGCAGACCGAGGAATCCGCAGGCTTGCGCGCCGTCTGTCACCAGCATGAGATCGATCAGCTCAATGGACAATTCTGGATCCAGCGGCTGTCCCGCCTCAAGCGCGAGCGGCTGATCAAGCGTTTCGAGAAACTGTCGCGGGCATGAGGCGACTGCGAAACTCCGACCGGTCGGCCTGCACCCAACCGTCATTTCTTGCGTTGCGGGTGAATGGTTTCGCCGCGCTTGAGCATGCCGACGAAGGTCTCGATCTTCTTCTTCCGCCCGGCTTCGGTCTTCATGTTGTGGGTGCGGAAAGCCAATGCAAAGCGGTTCTGGCCGCTGAGTTTCGCCAGCATGGCCTTGGCGCGGGGCTCGGCGTCGATGGCGGCCTGGAGATCGGCGGGGATCTTCATGTCCTTGCCGCCCTTATAGGCGCGATCCCAGCGCCCATCGGCCTTGGCGGCTTCGACACGCGCCATCCCGTGCGCGGTCATCCGGCCTTCCTTGATGAGCCGCGCGACGTTGTCGACATTGATCTGGCTCCAGATGCCTTTCCTGCTGCGCGGCGAATAGCGCTGCAGATAGCTCCGGTCGTCAAACC
>JAQGJF010000984.1 GCA_028290765.1 Tardiphaga sp. | reverse complement strand
TCATATGCGATAGCCCTGCGTGACAGCTCACTTGGCCCGGGCAATAAATCCAGGCACGCCGGTCTCCACCACGGAATTGAACCTGACGTTCGTGGTGACGTCCCGAATCTCCCGCATGGCGTCTTCGGGGATCGCCGAAATATCAAAATTCTCCTGGATGCGTGCAGGCTTGGTCGAGGTGGTCAGGAAAGCAGTGCCGCGCTGCACGGCCCAGGCCAGCGCCACCTGAGCCGGTGTCTTGTGCACACGCCGTGCGATCGCCGTGATCACCGGGTCGTCCAGGAGTCTTGGCTCCATGGCATGTCCGAGCGCGGCAAACGCCAGCAGCACGATGCCATGCGCCTTGCAGAACTCGAGCAGCTCCCATTCCGGCAGATACGGATGCGATTCGACCTGCACCACGGCGGGCTTGATCCGCGCCACCGCCACGATCTCGCGCAGCTTCGTTAAAGTAATGTCCGACAGGCCGATCGACCGGCAGTGCCCGTCGTCCACCAGGCGCTCCAGCGCGCCCCATGTCTCCGCCAGCGTCACCCCGGAATCATAGATCACCCGGCCCTGCGCATCCCTCGGGTCCTGCTCGTCGCCGGGCTGAAACGCAAACGGCGTATGGATGAGATAGCAATCGAGAGTGTCGAGCTGCAGCCGCCGGCGGCTCGCATCGAAGGCGGGCTTGACCCGCTCCGGACGATGATTGGTGTTCCACAGCTTCGTCGTGACGAACAGATCCTCCCGCCGGACCGTCCCCGCCTTGAACGCTTCCTGGATCGCCTCGCCCACCGCGGCTTCGTTGCGGTAGCGCTCCGCACCATCGAGATGCCGGAATCCCGCTTCCAACGCAGCCCTGGTCGCCTGTCGGGTCACGACAGGATCCGGAATCAGCGTGCCGAACCCGACCGCGGGCATCGCACCGGATCCGTGGTTGAGATGAATCCGCGTATCACGAAGCGGTTCGGATGGTGTCATGCGCATGCTCCCTGGTTTGAGCCCGACCACCGCACAAGCGGCGGACGGCTTCGAAATAGCGTCCGCCTCTCAAGATAGGCCGATGCGATGTCATTTCTCGGGCTCTTCAACAGGATGTCCTTTAAGGCCGCGCGACTTTTGCCGGAACGGTTGTTCGCCGGCTGGCAAATTGCGGAGGGTTTTAATCAATCGGCCCCGCCGTCACTTCCCGGCGCTCGACGAGGCCAGAACCGCCACCCACTTTTCGATATCGGTGCGGATGAAGTCGGCGAATTCCCTGGGCGTGCCGCCGACCGGATCCGTCCCCTGCTGCTTGAGCGCGGTGCGGACGTCATCGGTCCCCAGCGCGGCATTGGCGGCGCCCGACAGTTTTTCGATGATCGCGGGCGGCGTTGCGGCGGGCGCCAGCAGTCCGATCCAGATTCCCGCGTCATAGCCCGTCATGCCGGCCTCGGTCAGCGTCGGCACCTCCGGCATGATCGACGCGCGCCTGGACTGCGCGACGGCGAACGCCTTCAGCTTGCCGGCCTCGACATGCGGGGCCAGCGTCGCGGCCACATTGAACATCAGCGTGATGCGGCCCGACAGCAGGTCCGAGAGCGCCTGGTTGCTGCCGCCCTGATAAGGCACCGACAGGATTTTGGTACCCGCTTTGGCGTTGAACAGTTCGGCCGCCATGTAGCTTGCCGTGGCATAGCCGGAAGAGCCGAACGTCAAGGTCTCGGGCTTGCTCTTCGCCAGCGCGATCAGCTCCTGCAGATTATTGGCGGGGACCGACGGATGCGCCACCAAGACGTTGGGCACGATGCCCAGAAGCGCGATCGGCGCAAGATCCCGGGCTAGATTGAAACTCGATTTGGTCTCGGCGGGGTTGAGCGTGTTGGCGATGGTCGCCATGAACAGCGTATAGCCATCCGGGGTGGCGCGCGCCACGGTTTCCGCCGCGATCATGCTGCTGTTGCCGGGTCGGTTTTCGACCACGATCGGCTGACCGAGACTGGCTTCCATCTGCTTGCCCACCAGCCGGGCCAGGATATCGGCCGCGGAGCCCGGCCCGAATCCGACCAGGATCCTGACGGGCTGGGTGGGATAGGTTTGCGACTTCACCGAAATTGGGCCGGCGACCGAGCCGATCGCGACACCGGCGCACAGCGCGAACGCTTTGAGTGCGAGCGCTTGGATAGAACCACTGAACATATTCCCCCCCGTTGCGCGATTGTTTGCGCTGCATTCTGCTTTTCGTTTTGTTGACGCCTATGGAGGTCGGCCCTACAGCTGGACTACTCCGTAGCCGGCAAACGGCTGCCAGCTCAGTCTAACGCGACCGGCGACAGAAGGAAGCTCAATGCAGTCCGACCCTCAACGCCGCGCGCGCGGTGCACAAAAGATCGGTGAAATTCTCGGGCAAACCGCCGAGCAGGTCGAGCGATCCCTGGGTGACGTGGCGCCGCAACTCGCAACCTATGTCCTTGAGACGATCTACGGCGACATCTACCAAAGCGAGACGCTTGACGCGCGGACGCGGCAGATCGTCACCGTCGCCGCGCTGGCCACCCTCGGCACCGCGGCGCCGCAATTGCGAACCCATATCGGCGGTGCCCTGCGCTGCGGCGTGACGCGCGAGGAACTCGTCGAAATCATGATGCAGCTCACACCCTTTGTCGGCGTTGCCGCCGCCATCAACGGCGTAGCGACCTGCCGGGAGGTGTTCGCGGCAGCCGACAAAACTTAGCCGAAAGTTTCCGAAGTTCGAATCATTTCTGTCCGTAGCGACCACTAGCAACACTCGTCATTCCGGGGCGCGTGTGACGCGCGAAGCGCGGCATAAGCGAGCCCGGAATCCATAACCACCACAGGGGCTATGGATTCCGGGCCTGCACTCCGACAGGCTATCGCCGGCCGGAGCACATCCCGGAATGACAAAGATAGGTTTCACGGAATCGCTCGTCTAGTCTACTCGACCAACAGCAGCCGTCAGGGGGAAACATGATCTGGCACACAACGATAGGCAGTGGCCCGACGAAAGTCGTGGTCATTCACGGATGGTTTTGGGATCATCGTGTGTTCACGCCGATGTTCGAGGCGCTCGACACCACGAGCTGCACCTACGCCTTTCTCGATATACGCGGCTACGGCAACTCGCGCGAGGTTTCCGGTCAGTTCACGATCGGCGAAGTGGCGGCGGATGCGATCGCGCTCGCCGACCGGCTCGGGTGGCAGGAGTTTCATGTCGTCGGCCATTCGATGGGAGGCAAGGCGGCGCAAAAACTGGCGATGGACGCCGGGGCGCGGGTTCAGTCGGTCGTGGCGGTCACCCCGGTGCCGGCTTCCGCGTTGCCGTTCGACGATGCGGTGTTCGGATTCTTCGCAGCGGCTTGCGAACAGGACGAAGTGGCATTGGCGCTGATGGGCGACTCGCTCGGCAACCGCGTTTCCAGGACCTGGCTGGAATTGATGCTGCGGCGGGCGCGCGAAACCGCGAGGCCGGAAGCGTTCAAGAGCTACATGCGTTCCTTCATCAAGGACGATTTCGCGGCCGATGCGGCCAAGGTCAAGACACCCATGCTGGTGCTGTACGGCGAATTCGATAATGGCGTCAGCGAAGGCCTGGTGCGCAGCGTCTATCCCGGCCTCTATCCGCACGCGCAAATCGAGAAGATCGGCAATTGCGGGCACTACCCGATGCAGGAGACGCCGATTTACCTGGCCACCCGGCTGGAAGCGTTTATCCAATCGGCCGGTAGCGGGGTTACCGCGAAGTAATGGGTTCCGTTCCGTCGGCGGGCAGCGTGAACTGAAAGACGGCACCGTGCGGTCTGTTCGGCGACGCCCAGAAACGCCCACCATGGCCCTCGATGATCGATCGGCAGATCGAGAGCCCGATGCCCATCCCGTTGGGTTTCGTCGTGAAGAAGGACTCGAAGATGCGAACGGCAATCGCCGGGTCTATTCCCGTACCGGTATCCTTGACGGCAACCAGCACGTCGCCCGTTTCAACGCGCTCCGAAGATATCGTCAATACCTTGGGGCGATCCGTGACCGCGCTCATGGCTTCAATGCTGTTCATGATCAGATTGAGCACAACCTGCTGCAGCTGCACCCGATCCCCGAAGACCGTCCGATCGCCGGTGGACAGATGAGTGTGAAGCACAAGATTGTGCTGCGTCAACTCGGTGCGGATGAGCGCCAGAATTTCCTGAATGGCGCCATTGATGTCGAGCCTTCGCAATTGGGGCCCGGATTTTTTTGTCAGTGCACGGAGGTTTTCGATGATTTGAGCCGCGCGACGGCTGTCTTGTTGGATGCGCGACAATGCATCGCGCACTTCCCCAAGATCAGGCTCATCCCGGTTGAGCCAGCGCAGGCAGGCGTCGCCATGGATCATGATGCCGGTCAAGGGTTGGTTGACCTCATGGGCAATGGAGGCGACGAGTTCGCCCATCGTCGTCAGTCGGCCAACGCGAGCGAGTTCCGCCTGGGCCCTCTGGCGTTCGATCATGTTGTCTTTAAAAATCCGGACCGCCGCCGCCATCGCGCCGATCTCGTCGTTGCGACCAACCCCGGGCACTTCGACGGCGCTATCGCCTTGGGCGAGCGCTGTCATGGCGCCAGTCATGCGCGTGATCGGCACTGCGATGCCGCGCGTAAGGAGAACGCCCATCAGTATCGCAATGATCAGCGAGGTTGCGCCGCCGAGGATCGTCACCGTGTAGGCAGTCGCGAACGCCTGATTCTGCACGGCGTCACGCTGTGTCAACAGGTCGCGCTCGATCCGGTCGATTTCGTCCACTTTGACGCGGATGAGATCCATGGCGGCTTTGCCTGCCGTCGAGCCCCCTAGGGCGCGCGCATCCTCGTGTGTCTCGGGATTGGCCATCAGCGCGATCTCCCGCTCGGCAATCGCCGAACGCCACTTCTTCGCAAACTCGTTGAGTTCATCGAGGTGGCTCTGCAGGGCGGGGTCGCGCGAGGTGAGGTCTCTTAGTTTCTGGATCGTCGCGATATAGGCAGTGCCACCCTTATGATAGGACTCCAGAAACTTCTCGTCGCCGTTGAGCAAATAGCCGCGCACGCCGGCTTCCTGATCCACCACCGCGTCCAGTGCCGATTGCAGCGTCTCCAACACGTCGGTGGTTTGGATTCGCGTGTCTTTGGCCCATTCGATCACGCGGAGTCTGTCGTATACGACAGCGCTGCTGACACATATGACCGCGACCACGGCGGCAAATGCAGCCAGAAGCTTGCGCGAGATCGGCAAATTCGCAAAAGCGAACACATGACCCTCTGAAGCGTTAGGCCGTGAACTCATAACGGGTCGGCCTCGAAGCGACCGGACGCGCGCCGCTGGAGCCGCCACTCTCTTCATAAGGCATCTCATCGAAGCTTGGCCCGGCAAACTCCTCAGCGCGCTCATCCGCCGCAGCATAGTCGCGGCCGCCCGTTGCCGCCGTCGCGTGGTCAACCGGGCGTCGTTGGCTTGCAGGATCGATGGGGGCTGATACCTTGCGTCTATCCCGGCCTCTATCCGCACGCGGAAATCGAGCAGATCGGCAATTGCGGGCACTACCCGATGCAGGAGACGCCGATTTACCTGGCCACCCGGCCGGACGCGTTTATCCGATCGGCCAGTAGCGGGGCTGCCGCGGATTAATGGGGCGCTTCGTCATGGCAGGCGAAATCAAGGTTTCTCAGAAGCGGAAGCGAAGCCCGGCCGTGGGAGCGATCGTGTTGCGATTGAGGAAGCCGTTCGCCAGTCCGCCATTGACCTGCGAGAACATCACCCCGGCATAGGCATCGAACTTTTTCGCGAACTGCCAGTCGGCGGCGAAGGAAACCGCGTTCATCGTGCCGTGGCAGGTAGCGGGCGTGGCGCTGCCGCCCGCGCTGCAGTCGACCGGCGCGCCGAAGGCGGGCTGGTCGTAGTGATAATAGGCGCCGGTCACATCCAGTTTGTCGGTGACGGCGTATTTCACGCCGGTCCAGAATACATGGAATTGCTTGTCGCCGGCGCTGAACGCCGTGTTGTTGATGTTGGTGTTGTTGATCGCGGCACAGCCGGCGCAGACGAAGTCTCCCGCGATATCGTTGAAACCGGTACCGGCGGCAAACGGATTGCTCGGCGGCGCATATCGAATGTATTCGTATCCGGCAAACAGCTTGACCGGCCCGTTGCTGTATTTGCCGACCAGCATCACGCTGGTATTGTCGGAGAGCGTCGCGGTGAGAACCTGCGGCAGGACCAAAGGCAGCGTGTTGCCGGCCGTCGCGATCGCCACGGCGTTCTGGACGTAGCTGCCGATGGCATCGAGCGACAGCGTGCCGCCGGCCAGATTGGCAAAATCTCCGCCGACCTGGAGCTGGTAGGCACCGGTCGCGGCGTTGTTCAGGTCGTAGCCGCCGAATTGCCACAGCGCCGCGACCCGGTATTGGCCGATGTCGAGACGATACTTCAGCGACGTGCTGAACCGGCAGGTTTCGGTATTGCCCACGCCGCAGGTGATGCCCTGCCAGCCGATCGGCGAGAACGCGTAGGAAGCGCCCATCGGATCGTAGGCGAAAACGGCGTCCAGGGTCAGCGAGTTCTGCCGGAACACGGTCAGGGTGCCATAGGGTGAACTGACGCCCAGATAGCCCACGGAATTGTAGAACTGCCCGGCCCGGCTCGAGTCGGAGTTGGTTTCCTGGCTGGTGAGCGGCACGCCGGCGTTCTGCGCCACCGAGTGCGGTCCATTGGCCAGTTGCAGCGAATAAGGATCGAACCCGGCCTGCAGATCGAAGATGAAAGCCCACCCTTCGGCGAACGGCTCCTTGCCCTTGATGCCGATGTTCGACTGGCTCAAGCCGTTCGGCCCGGGATCCCACCGCGACCGGTTGCTGTATTTCTGAACCAGATAATCCACCCCGACGGCGGAGGTGCCGTTGAAGGGCGCGCCATGACTCCGCCACGACAGGCCGGCGTCGATGGTGCCGTAGACCGTGATGCCGTTCCAGGTCAGCGGGCAGTCGGTGACGACAAAGTCCTCGATGCTGCC
>JAQGJF010000933.1 GCA_028290765.1 Tardiphaga sp. | reverse complement strand
GCCCGCATCGGCGTGGCACGCACCTTCCAGATTCCAAAACCCTACCGGCAGCTGTCGGTGGTCGAGAACGTGATGCTCAGCGCGTTCCTGCGGGAGAAATCCCTGCGCGGCGCGCGTCAACTCGCGGAAGCGACGCTCAACGACGTCGGGCTGGCCGATTATGCCGGAACGCCGGCGAGTTCGCTGACGGTCGGCCATCTGAAGCGGCTGGAAGTGGCGCGGGCGCTGGCGATGCGGCCAAAACTGGTGCTGTTCGACGAGATCATGGCGGGGCTGACGCCGACCGAGGTCGGCGCCATGACCCAGTTCGTCGCGGCCCTGCCGGGCCGCGGCATCACCGTGATCTGGGTCGAGCACGTGCTCTACGCCATCATGAAGACGGCGACGCGGATGATCGTGATCAACCGCGGCGAGATGATCGCGCAGGGCACGCCGGCCGAGATGGCGCGGCATCCCGCGGTGGTCAAAGCCTATCTGGGCGAGGAGATGGTTCTTGCTTGAGGTGAAAAATCTCAACGCGTTCTACGGCGCCGTGCAGATCCTGCACGACGTCAATCTGTCGGTCGGCAAGGGTGAGATCGTCGGGCTGGTCGGCGCCAATGCCGCCGGCAAGAGCACGCTGATGTTCACGCTGGCGGGGCTTCGCACCATTTACCAGGGCCAAATTTTGCTCGAATGCGAGGCGATGGACAATCTCCCGGCCTATGAGCGGCCGGCCAAAGGCCTGGTGCTGGTGCCGGAACGGCGGCGGCTGTTTCCGTTCATGACGGTGCTGGAGAATCTCGAAATCGGCGCCTATTCGGCCGCGGCCCGCGCCGTCGCGCCGACAACGCTCGACGAGGTGTTCGCGCTGCTGCCGGTGCTGGCGGAACGCCGCAAGCAGGTGGCGGGCTCGATGAGCGGCGGCGAGCAGCAGATGCTGGCGATCGGTCGCGCCTTGATGGCGAAGCCGCGCGTGCTGCTGCTGGACGAGCCGACCGAAGGCCTCGCGCCGATCTATGTGAAACTGCTGTTCGATTTGATCGTCGATTTGCGCGCCAAGGGCCTCACGGTGATGATCGTCGAGCAGAACGTCCATCATGTGCTGCACACCGCCGACCGCGCCTATGTGCTGGAAAACGGCCGCATCGTCATGGAAGGCCAGGGCCGCGCGCTGCTGAACGACGAACGATTGAAAACCGCGTATTTGGGACTTTGACGATGATCACCGACATTCACTGCCACTTCGTTCCGGAAGAGTTCTTCGCCTTCGCCAAGTCGCGCGATGAATTCGCCATCAAGGTCAAGCGCCAGGAAGGTGATCTGGTCGACCTCGACATTCGCGGCATGCATTTCGGGCTGAACACGACCTTCTTCGACATGAACAAGCAGCTCGAGCGCATGCGCCGCGACGGCGTCGAGCGCACCATCCTGTCGCAGGCGACGCCGTTCATCGACTATCACCTCGATGCGAAGATCGCGGTCGAGGCGGCGCGGGTGTTCAACGATTCGCTGGCAGCGGCGATCGCGCCGGACAAAACGCGCTTCGGTGGCTGGGCGCTGCTGCCGATGCAGGACCCGCAGGCGGCGGCCAAGGAATTGCGGCGCTGCGTCCGCGACCACGGCTTTGTCGGGGGGCACATCGCCTCCAATGTCCGCGGCGTCTATCTGCATGACGACAGCTTTGCGCCGATCTTCCAGGCCGCGGTCGGCCTGAACGTGCCGTTGTTCGTGCATCCGGCCGATCCGCTCGGCAGGGACCGCACCCGGGAATATGAGCTGACCATCGTGGCCGGGTATTTGTTCGACAGCACTATCAATATCCTGAAGATGATCTGTTCGGGCTTTCTCGATCGCTGGCCGACGCTCAAGCTGGTCTGCGCCCATGCCGGCGCCTTCAGCCCGGCGCTGCGCGCGCGAATGCAGCGCGAGGTCGATACCAATCCGGCGCTGTCGGCAACGCTCAAGATGCCGGTCGGCGATTATCTGCGCCGGCTGTATTTCGACACCATCTGTTTCGAACCGGCGATCCTGCGCTATGTTGCCGAGGTGGTGCCGGTCGAGCATCTGATGCTGGGCAGCGACGCGCCGTTCCCGCTCGGCGAGCCGGATCCGGTCAACTTCGTTCGCAACGCTCTGCCGGCCGATCAGGCCGAGCTGATTTTGAAGCGCAATTTCGACCGCCTGACGGGAGGCTGAGATGGACATCCGCCGGCTGACGCTGATCAAGGATGTGGTGCATTTCGAAGGCGGCCTGCCGGCGGCAACACCGGTGACGCGGGTGGCGGCCTGCGCGGTGATCGCCAATCCGCTCGCCGGGCGTGTGCAGGACGACGTCGGCGAACTAATTCCGTTCGGCGCCGAACTCGGCGAGTTCCTGGTCCGGGAAGCATTGGCGCTGCTGCCGCAACCGGCGATCGCCTATGGCAAGGCGGCGATCGTCGGTACGTCCGGCGATCTCGAACATGCCGCCGCGATCCTGCACCCGCGGATGGGCAAGCCGATGCGCGATGCGATCGGCGGCGGGCTGGCGATTATTCCGTCGAATGTCAAGATCGGCGCGGTCGGCTGCAGCATCGATGTTCCCTTGGGCCACAAAGACGACGTATGGTCGTTCGACCAGATCGATACGCTGAGCATCATGGTGCCGAATGCGCCGCGCCCGGACGAGATCGTGGTCGTGGTGGCGCTGGCCGATGGCGGCCGGCCGCGGCCGCGCGCGAAGAAGCCGTAAATTGCCAGGGATACCTGCATGAAACCAGACGAACAGCCCGCGCTGGAACAGGTCCGCCTGACCGTGAACGGCACGCTGTTCGAGCGGTATGTCGAGCCGCGGCGTCATCTCGGCGATTTCCTGCGCCAGGACCTGCATTTGACCGGCACCCATATCGGCTGCGAGCATGGCGTCTGCGGCACCTGCACGGTGCTGCTGAACGGGGCCAGCATCCGCTCCTGCATCACCCTGGCCGTGCAGGCGGTCGGGGCCGAGATCAGCACGGTCGAGGGCCTGGCCCGCAACGGGGAACTGCACCCGCTCCAGGATGAGTTCTCGGCCAAGCAGGGTCTTCAGTGCGGCTACTGCACCCCGGGGA
>JAQGJF010000963.1 GCA_028290765.1 Tardiphaga sp. | reverse complement strand
TATTGACTTGCGTTCGCGCGCCGCGGCCGTAGAGACCCGGCGAAGCGATCGTCGCCAGCGACAATTCATGCGACACATCGAGCAACGCCGGCGAAAGTTCCAGCATGCGCTCCTCGGTGAGGCGGATATCCGGGCCGGCGATCACGACGGTCCCGGTCACTTCCTTGGTCTTGGG
This sequence comes from Tardiphaga sp., assembly GCA_028290765.1. The sequence continues at coordinate 4,227 of JAQGJF010000963.1, read as the reverse complement.
GTGCCGGATGGCCGCAGCGGTCGCATTCATCCATGGCGTATAGGTCTGCACCACCGTGCTGAAGCCGCGCTTGCGGGTCTTGCGCAGATATTTCAGGAACGCCTCTTTGGTCTCCGGCGCGCGCGGGCCGTATTCCTTGCGCGATCCAAAACCCTGTTTTTCGACCAGGGCCAAAGCCTCTTCGTCGGAGAGACAGGCAAGCCAGGCATGGCCGCTCGCCGAGCACGACAATCGGCCGACCTGCCCCATGTCGGGATCGTAGCGCAGTCCGTGCGGCGATCCCTGCGCCTTCGCCACCCAGACCAGTTCCTTGCCGTCGATCATGGCCAGACGCACCAGCTCGCCGCTCTCGTGCGCAAGTCGTTCCAGGATCGGCTGCGCGAAATCGGTGATGCCGCTGCCGGTCAGGAAGGTGAAGGCGAGCGACGCGATCTTGGCCGTGAGCAGATAGGCGCCCTGCTGCCGCTCCTGCCGCACATAGCCGTGCTCGACCAGGCTGGTCAGCACGCGATGCGTGGCGCTGCGCGGAATATGCAGGGTATCGGCGATCTCGAACAACAGCATGCCGTGCGCATTGTCGGACAGCAGCTCCAGGATGCTGAGCGTGCGTTCCAGGAGGCCGTTCGGACTGGCCTCGGCATCGGAAACCGTTCTGTTGATCAGCGCTTCGTCGGGCATGGCGATTCTTCCTAAGCGAGAGCCACCATTTGTCCGGTTTGCGCCGCTTTGTGAACCGCCAATGTGGCACGCAGCGTCTGCATGCCGTCGGCGGCGGTGATCAACGGCGCCTCCTCGCGACGGACGACCCGGCAAAGATGATGCAGTTGTTCCATATAAGGGTCTCCCCGATCGAACGCGACTGCTGCGCGCGCGATCGGCGCGAACCAGCTCTTGGTGCCATTGTAATTCCAGTGCTCCAGCGTCGGCAGCGTGAGTGCGCCTTCGGTCCCGCTCAGGAAATGCGTCTGCACCGGAAACGGCTGCGGCGGATAGTTCGGGCTTTCTCCGGAGGCGAGATCCCAGCTCCACGGCGCCGCGGCGGTGTCGCTGAGGCTCAATGTCACCAGCGCGCCACCGACCAGGCGAAGCAGCACCGCCGCGGTATCCTCGACCTCGAAACCGCGCACCGCATTGGAAGCCACCGCCTGCACCGTGGCGATCTCGCCGCACAGATGCCGGATCAGGTCGATCTCGTGGATCAGGTTGATCAGGATCGGGCCGCCGCCGGGCTGTCGGCGCCATGCGAGTTCGAAATATGCCGGCGGCTTGTAGAACGTGTAGAGCACCGAGGCACTGGTCAGCCGGCCGAGCGCCCCCTCGCCGAGGATCGCGCGGGCCTTTTTGATGATGGGGTTGTGACGCCGATGGTGTCCGACCAGGATCGGCACGCCTGACCGTTCCGAGGCCTCGGCAATCGCCGCGGCGTCTTCCACCGTGCTGGCGATCGGCTTTTCGACGATCGACGGAATGTTGCGCGCGATGCAGGCGAGCGCAACTTCACGATGCGTCGTGTTGGGCGTGGCGATGATCGCGGCGTCCGGCTTCACGCGATCGAGCAGATCGGCAGGATCGGCGTACCAGGGAACACCCTGTTGTTCCGCATAGTCCTTGCCCGAGGCGGCCGGTTCCGCGATGGCCGCCAGCGTGCAGAGCGGCGAGCGCCGGATGGTCTCGACATGCGCGCGGCCGATGGCGCCGGCGCCGATTACCGCAACTGCAACTTTGGACATCCGTGCGTTCCCTCGATGCTTGCCTCTGTCCTGTCCCTCCCCGTCGCGTTCGTCAAGTGATTTTGGAATTGGATTCCATTTTTCAAAATTGGATATTGGAACTGAATTCCAGTCGTGCTATGCGACGGCTCAGGGGAGCGGCAGCTCCGCGGCCGCCGGCGCCGATGAGAACGACCGGTTTTCAAGGGAGGATGAGATGACGGAGAAGACCATCGCGCCGAAGGCCGCGAAGATCGCCCGGCGCAGCCTGTTGCTTGGCGCATCGGGACTGGCGACCGGACTTGCCACCACGCGCCTCGGCATGCCCTTCATCGGCAACGCCGCCGCGGCGGAGCCGATCAAGATCGGCATGATCTGGGCCAAGACGGGCTCGATCGTCGACCAGTCCGAATATCTGGCGCAGGGCAGCATGCTGGCGCTGGAACAACGCAACAACACCCTGCTCGGCCGGCCGGCCGAGATCGTCTGGCTCGACGAACCCAATCCGCAAGGCGCGCAGCAGAGCGCGGAGCGGCTGGTCGGAGAGCAGAAAGTCGTCGGCATCGTCGGCGACGCGCTCTCGTCGTTTGCGCTGGCGATTTCCTCGGTGGCGAAAAAGGCCAAGATCCCCTACATCGCCGCCAATGCGGCGACCGGCGATCTCACCGGAAAATCCTGCAACAAATATACCTTCCGGCTGCAGCCGCCGGTCAATGTCCATGCCCGCATTCTCGCGCCCTATTGCGCAACGATCGGCAAGAAATGGTATCTGCTGACGGCGTCCTACGCGTTCGGCCAGGACATCAAGAAGGCGTTCAACGATTACATCCTCGCCAATGGCGGCACCGTGGTCGGCGCCGACGAGGTTCCGGTCGGCACGCCCGACTACAGCTCGTTCATTTTGAAAATCCGCGCAGCCAAGCCCGACGTCGTCATCGGCGGCATCGCGGCCAGCGATCTCACCACCTTCCTGAAGCAGTGGAACGAACTCGGCATGAAGGGAAAGATTCCGTTCGCCGAAATCTCGGTGGGCAATACCGACCTGTGGGGCGTCGGCCCCGAAGCGGCGGACGGCCTCTATACCATCACCTGGTGGTACAAGAATCCGGACAATTCGCCGGAAGAAAAGACCATGGCCGCGGCCTACGAGAAGAAATACAACCGTCCCGCCGCCGACAAGACATGGATGGGCTGGCTCGGCATGAAGAGCCTGCTCGACTCGATCGAGATGGCCAAATCGACCGATCCCGGCGCCATCGTCCAGGCGCTCGAGAACTGGAAATACAAGCGCGGCGACATCGATATCGGCTACCGCGCCTTCGACCACCAGATGACGAGCCGGCTGCTGGTCGCCGGCATCCACCCGAAGATCACCGACAAGTGGGACTTTTTCGACGTCAAGGCCGAACTGCCGAAGACGCCGGAGGATATCAAGACGGCTTTCGGCAGCGAGGCCGACAGCGCGTGCAAGATGGACACGCTGTAGGGCGCGATGAAGCTGGAATGATTCACTGCCGCCAACCCCGTCATTGCGAGGAGCTCTTGCGACGAAGCAATCCAGTCCTTTTCTTTGGCCTCCTGGATTGCTTCGCTTGCGCTCGCAATGACGGGGCTGGTGTCGCCGAATCAACCCGAAGGATGATGCCATGCTCGACATGATCTTGTCGCAGGCGGTCAACGGACTGGTCCTGGGCTTTCTCTATGTGCTGATCGCCATCGGCCTGTCGATCATCTTCGGCATGCTCGGCATCGTGAATTTCGCCCATGGCGCCTTCTTTGCCGTCGGTGCCTATCTGGCCTATGCGCTGAACAAGGAGTTCGGCTGGACCGCCGCCTTGCTGGCGCCGTTCATCACCGGCTTGATCGGCGTCGTCGTCGAGATGGTCCTGATCCGGTGGATCTACGGCAAGGAGCCCCTGCTCGGCTTGATCCTGACCTTCGCGCTGGCGTTGTTCGTCGAGGCCATCCTGCGGCTGCTGTTCGGCGGCGCCCCGGTGCCTTTCGCCGCGCCAAAATTCCTCGCCGGCTTTGTCGAGTACGGACCGATCCTGCTCACCAAATACCGGATGTTCGTGCTGGTCGTGACCGTGTTCGTGCTGGTCGCCTTCTGGGCGTTCCTCGCCTACACGCCCTATGGCCGCATCATTCGCGCCGGATCGCGCGATCCGGAAATGGTCGGGCTGCTGGGCATCAACCTGCCGATCGTCTTCAGCGGCGTGTTCGGTATCGGCTGCCTGCTCGCGGGGCTCGGCGGCATGCTGGCCGCGCCGCTGTGGACCGTGCAGCCCTCGATGGCGGCCGGCGCGATCATGCCGGCCTTCGTGATCGTCACCATCGGCGGTCTCGGCTCCTATTCCGGCGCCATCATCGCCGGACTTCTTGTCGGCATCACCACCGCGATGACCATCCAGTTCCAGCCCGAATGGTCGGGGGCGGCGATGTATATCCTGATGGCGGCCATCCTGCTGGTCCGGCCGCGCGGCCTGTTCGGTGAAAAGTGGGAGAGATTCGAATGACG
>JAQGJF010000957.1 GCA_028290765.1 Tardiphaga sp. | reverse complement strand
TTGCCGCCGCCGGCAACCGAACCGGTCGCCGTCCCGCCCCCCCTTCCACCCGCCCTGCCCCCGGTCGTCGACGAGTATGTCAAGCTCGGCCCCGGTCCTCTGGATGCGATCCGTTTCAAATGGACGGCACGGCCTGCCGGTGATGGGCTCTATTTCGTCGACGAGACCATCGGCACCAGTTCCCGCGCGATGACCTCCGGACCGATCTCGAAAGACGAAGCCATCAGGCTCGTCGACGAGCGCGAACGCGACGCGCGGCGGCGCTTCGACGCGCTCAAGAGCGAAATGACCGGACAGCCATCCGCGACAGATCGCAAAGAGGCCGGCGAAAATCTGGCGTAATCATTGGCCGCTGATCTGTTCGCAACGTTGCCGCTCACATTTCGGCGGGTCATGCGCTATCATGACGTTGTGCGAGTTTTTCGGATTCGCGACGCTGACGGCACTGGCACGGGAAACCCAATGATGTTTCGACGTTCGACGTTTGAATATGGTGCGAGCCTTAGCTGGACGAGTCTTGGTTGGAGAAGTCTTGCGTCGGCAAGCCTTGCCGCGGTGGTGTTTCTCACCGTCGCTTCCGCTAGTGCTCAGCAGGTCGCGGCGCCGTCGCGGCTCGACGACATCGTCAAGCGCGGAACGCTGCGCGTCGGCATGACCGGCGACTATTTGCCGTTCACCTATTTCGACAAGACCAAGGCCGCATTCCGCGGCTTCGATGTCGACATGGCGGAGGCGCTGGGCAAGGCGCTCGGCGTCAAGGTCGAGTACGTCCAGACTGCCTGGCCGAAGCTGATGACGGATTTTGAAGCCGACGGTTTCGATGTCGCGATGGGCGGCGTCTCGATCACGCTCGACCGGCAGAAAAAGGGGATGTTCTCCTCGCCGATCATGCGCGAAGGCAAGACGCCGATCGCCCGCTGCGCGGACAAGGATAAATTCGCGACCATCGCCGAGATCGACAAGTCCGGCACGCGGGTGATCGTCAATCCCGGCGGCACCAACGAACGCTTCGCGCGCGCCAACGTCAAAAACGCCGAGATCAAGGTCCACAACGACAACGTCACGATCTTCGACGAAATTGCCAAGGGCAACGCCGACCTGATGATGACGGACTCCTCGGAGACGCGATATCAGCAGAAGCTGCATCCGGGCGTGCTGTGCGCAGTGCATCCGGAAAAGCCGTTCGACTTCGCCGAGAAGGCCTATTGGCTGCAGCGCGACCCGGCGCTGAAGGCGTTTGTCGACCAGTGGCTGCATATCATGCTGGAAGACGGCAGCTTTGACCGGATTTACCGCAGCTGGTTCGAGTAGAGCTGCCGCAGAATCACCGCATCTATCGGCTCACATGAGTCATTGCCCGTGATGCTGGCGCCCGTGGTGCCGTTGAACCAATGATCTGCAATCCGCGACTCATACTTCGAGCGTGACCCACGTCACGTTGTCCATTGCGACTCAAGGTTAGGATCACCCTCGAAAATTCCACTTGCGGAGGAGATTCCCATGAAACGGCTTTTCGCCATTGCCGCGCTATTGCTGGCAAGTTCGGCCGCGCAGGCCGGCGACTCCTACTCATTCGAAATCGGCGGACGCACCATCCACATCGACGCGCCCAATGGGTGCGATTCCCCGTCCTGCGTTTCGGTGTCGATCCCCGGGGTCTACGAATCCGGTCCCAAGCGCGGCAAGTCCTCGCGCAGCAATTCCCAATCCGAGCCGCAGGCCAAGGCCGACCCGCAACCGAGGCCGGCCCCGCAGGCCAGGGTCGAGCCACAGGCGCCTGCCCCCGCCGTCAACCCGGCGCCCGCGCGGGTTGAACAGGCTCCGGATCCGGCGCCGGCGCCGACGTCGACCGTGGCGCGCACCGACCCGGCGCCCGCCGCGGCGCCTCAGCCGGATGCAGCGCCCACCCCCGCTCCCGGGCCGGTGGTCGCGACCGCTCCGGTGTCAGCTCCGGTCCAGAGGCAGCAAGCCCCGGCAGCCGCCCCTAGCCGGCCGGCCTCGTCGCCGCTCGGCATGTGGCAGACCGAGGAGAAGGAAGGCATGGTCCGGATCGAGGCCTGCGGTGCCAATCTGTGCGGCTACTCGGTCGACGCCAAGACCAACGAGAATGGCGAGAAGGTTTTGATCAACATGAAGCCCGGCAGCGACAAATGGACCGGCCGGATCCACGACCCCAAAAGCGGCAGCAACTACGACTCGACCATCGCGCTCAAGGGCTCGGACCGGCTTCGCGTTCAGGGCTGCGCCTTCGGCGGCATGTTTTGCGGCGGCCAGACCTGGACCCGCATGAACTGAGGCGACGCGCTCGTCACCGTAAAAAAGGCCCCGCCTGACCGTCGGGGCCTTTTGCTTTGGAGTGTTTGAACCTCAAAAAACAGGTGAGCCCGGCGTACTATCCTCCGACCGGGCCTGCATATTCCTCGTCGGTCACCTTCTCCATCCAGGTCACGTGACTGCCTTCGAGGGATTCCTGCATGGCGATGTGGACCATGGCATTCTTCGGCGAGGCGCCGTGCCAATGCTTTTCACCCGGCGGGATCCAGACCGTATCGCCGGCGCGGATCTCGCGGATCGGACCGCCCTTGGTCTGCGCCCGCCCGATTCCGTAGATCACGTACAGGGTCTGGCCGAGCGGATGGGTATGCCATGCGGTCCGCGCGCCGGGCTCGAAGGCGACGCGGGCCGACACCAGATGCGCCGGCGCCGGTGTCGCGACGATCGGGTCCTGCCAGACCGTTCCGGTAAAATAGTCCTCCGGCGGACGGATGCTCGGCCGCGAGCCGGCGAGATGGATATCCATGGGGTGACCTCCGTTGTCGTTGTCGTTGTCGTTGTTGTTTTTACTTCTTCGACGCCGCGTAGCGCGCCTTGGTCTCGGCGTTCATCGGGTACAGGCCCGGCAGCACGGCGCCGCTGTTGACCTGGTCGACGATCCACCCCTCCATCCGCTCCTGCTCCGGTCCCTCGGCGAGGATATGATCGAGCTGCGCCTGCGGGATCAGCACCGCGCCATCCTGGTCGGCGACGATGATGTCGTTCGGAAACACCGCCACGCCGCCGCAGCCGATCGGTTCGCCCCAGCCGACGAAGGTCAGCCCGGCGACCGAAGGCGGCGCCGCAAAGCCATCGCACCATACCGGCAGGCCGGTGCCGAGCACGCCTTCGAGATCGCGCACCACGCCGTCAGTGATCAGCGCGGCGACGCCACGCTTGACCATGCGTGCGCACAGGATGTCGCCGAAGATGCCGGCGTCCTTGACCCCCATGGCATCGACCACGGCGATGCAGCCCTCCGGCATCGCCTCGATCGCGGTGCGGGTCGAGATCGGCGACGACCAGGATTCCGGCGTCGCGAGATCCTCGCGCGCGGGCACGAAGCGCAGGGTGAAGGCCGGTCCCACCAGCCGCGGCTGGCCCGGTCGCAGCGGACGCGACCCGCGCAGCCAGACGTTTCGCAGCCCCTTTTTCAGGAGAACCGTGGTGATGGTCGCGGTGGAGACGCGCGAAAGGGTCGCGATGGCTTCGGCTGTCAGTGACATTGACGGGCTTTCCGGTGAGATTTGATCGGCGGCGCATCTTGCGGGCGACGCCCGGCGCGTCAAGTGGGGTTTGGCGATGCCTGGAGCGCGCCTTTCCGGCCCCGGCCGATCACCTCAATTTATCGCCGGCATGCGTATTAATTTATTGAAGTCACAGGCTTATTTACGCGAGGCGCAATTCCACTCGGGCGCAAAACGCGCTATGGCTGGAAATCCGCCCGACGAGTTTTGAGGCCATGGCCGCGATCCTCTCCCCACCCCGCATCCTGCCCAGTGGCGACGCCGCCATCACGGTGGAATTCAGCCGCACCATCGACGCCGAGGCCAATCGGCGGGTGCTGGCGCTCGACCGCACGTTGGCACGCGAGGCGGTTGCCGGCGTCACTGAAACGGTACCAACATACCGCTCACTACTGGTGCATTACGATCCGATGCAGATCGGATTTGACGCACTCGGCGACAAGCTGACGGCGCTGGCCCAACTGCCGGTGCCGGCTACCACGAATGCACGACGCTGGCGGATCCCCGTGGTCTATGGCGGCGAGCACGGCATCGATCTCGAAGACGTCGCGAAAACCCTCGACACCACGGCGGATGATATCGTGGCGCGGCATGTCGCCGGCGATTATCGCGTCGCCATGATCGGCTTTACGCCTGGCTGGTCCTATCTCAGCGGCCTCGAGGATTCGTTGCAGATGCCGCGACGGCAAAATCCGCGTTTGCTCACCCCGGCCGGCACGATTTCGATCGGCGGCGTGCAGGCCGGCGTGCAGTGCCTGGCCGGTCCGAGCGGCTGGCATCTGCTCGGTCGCACCGCGGTGCGCACCTATCAACTGCATCGCGATCCGATCTTCCTGCTGGAGCCCGGCGACGCCGTGACGTTCGCCGCTGTCGACGAGAAAACCTTCACCGAGCAGGACCGCGCCGCGGAGCGAGGCGAGATCGTCGCGGAACTAATGTCCTCATGAGCAAGCTCGTGGTCACTGCCGTGAGCCCCGGTTCATCCGTTCAGGACGGCGGACGCTTCGGCGCGCAACGCTACGGGCTGACCCCGAGCGGCGCCGTCGACAGCCTGGCGCTGGCCGCCGCGAATGGCCTGCTCGGCAATGCCCCTTTCGCCGCCGCGATCGAACTCGGCCCCTTGAACTCGGTTTTCACCGCGCGAGGTGGCGCGGTCCGCGTCGCGCTGACCGGTGCGATGCGGCCCGTCGATGTCGCGGGACGCGCGGCGCCGCTCAATGAAACGATCACGCTGGCGGACGGCGAAAGCCTGAACCTCGGCGTCGCGCGCGGCGGGGTGTTCGGCTATCTCGCGATCGAAGGCGGCGTGCAGGGCGAGCCGATGTTCGGCAGCCTGGCGGTCAATGCCCGCGCCGGCCTCGGCAGCCCCTATCCACGGCCGCTGCAGTCCGGCGACGAATTGCAGGCGAAAACCGCCAGCGGCGCCCCCGAGCGCAGGATCGATCTGCCGACGCCACAGGAAGGTCCGATCCGCGTGGTGATGGGCCCGCAGGACGACGAGTTCGGCGA
>JAQGJF010000921.1 GCA_028290765.1 Tardiphaga sp. | reverse complement strand
TGACGAACAGGATCCCTTCCGGGGCAGAACATGGCTGATTTCGACGTCGATCTGTTTGTCATTGGCGGTGGCTCGGGCGGCGTGCGTGCCGCCCGGATTGCCGCGGGCTACGGCGCGCGGGTGATGGTCGCCGAAGAGTACCGGATGGGCGGCACCTGCGTGATCCGCGGCTGCGTGCCGAAGAAGCTTCTGGTTTACGCGTCTCACGTCCACCACGAAATCGAGGATGCCGCCGGTTTCGGCTGGACGATTCCGTTCGCGACCTTCGACTGGCCGACGCTGATCGCCAACAAGGACAAGGAGATCGCCCGGCTCGAGGGCATCTACACCTCGAACGTCGAAAAAGCCGGTGCGCGGATCGTCAAGTCGCGCGCGGTATTCGAGGATCCGCACACGCTTCGCCTTTCGACCGGCGAGACCGTGACGGCAAAGTATGTGCTGATCGCAACCGGTGGCGCGCCAAATCATGGCCAGGCGATCCCCGGAATCGAGCACGTGATTTCGTCGAACGAAGTGTTTCATCTGGCCAGGCTGCCGAAGCGCATCGTGATTCAAGGCGGCGGTTACATCGCGCTCGAGTTCGCCTGCATCTTCGCGGGCTTCGGTTCCGACGTGACGGTGATCTATCGGGGCGACAACATCCTGCGCGGCTTCGATGATGACGTGCGCAGCCACCTGCGTGCCGAGATGGAGAAGCAAGGCATCACCATCCTCACTGGCTGTACCGTCAACAAGATCGACAAGCACGGCCAAGAGTTCACCTCGCATCTGTCGAACGGCTCGAGCGTCGGTTCGGATCAGGTGCTGTTTGCGATCGGACGGCACCCCAACGTCGCCAATCTCGGGCTCGAGAAAGCCGGCGTCGCCATCAATCCGGCCAATGGCGGCATCGCCGTCGACGGCTTCTCGCAGACGTCGGTGCCGAACATCTATGCGATCGGCGACGTTACCCATCGGATCAATCTGACGCCGGTGGCGATTCGCGAGGGCCACGCCTTCGCCGACACCGTATTCGGCAAGCGGTCGGTACGGGTGGACTATGCCGATATTCCGAGCGCCGTGTTCTCGCAGCCGGAAGTCGCCACCGTCGGACTGACGGAGGCGCAAGCCCGCGCGCAGTATAGCCACGTCGATATCTACAAAACCAATTTCAGGCCGATCAAGGCGACGATGTCGGGCAGCGAGCTCCGCGTTCTGATGAAGCTGGTCGTCGATGCAACGACCGATCGCGTACTCGGATGTCACATGGTTGGCCCCGAGGCGGCCGAACTGGTGCAGATGGTCGGCATCGCCATCAAGATGAAGGCTACCAAGGCCGATTTCGATGCCACCATGGCGCTGCACCCGACCGCGGCCGAAGAACTGGTGACGATGCGGACGCCGACCGCGCGCTACGTGCGCGAGGCGGCCGAGTAACACCGCGCCGGTTATTCCGCCTGCAGCCACTCCGCCGCACCGCGCCAGAGCGTGTCGCGATGCTCCGGCCGGAAGAAGCCGAAATGGCCGATTTTGGCGACACCCGCATCGGCCGGCGTGATCGTGGCGATGTCCGGCGTCGCCGAGGTAAACCCCGAATTCAGAAGTTCGATGGCGGGTCGCGTCGCCCAGGGATCGTCGGACAGATAGAGCGAGCGCAGCGCGCCGCGGTAATTGGCAAAATTCGCCAGTGCCGGCAGGTCAGGGTCGTCGAACATGTAACGTTTGTTCATGACCCAGCGGACCCATTGCAGGAACACGTCTTTCGGCAAATCCTCTCCGATGCCGCTCCATCCGGGCGCGTAGCCGATGAGGCGGGTGAGGGGCGTTCCGATGAGATGGAGCATGACGTAGACGCGATAGCGTTCGGGCGACGTCATCAATCGCCAGTAGCCGGCCTGCGAGGCGATCAGCAAAGCGCGCGATACCTCGGCGTTGTTGGGCAGCAGCCCGAGCGCCTGGCCGCCGAACGAATGGCCGACATAGGCGAGCGGCAGATTTTTATAGCGCTCGCGCATCCACGCCACCGCGGCGGTGACATCGCGCGCCGCCCATTCGGACATCGACGCCTGAAAGCCGACCAGCGACTTCAACTGGTTATAGCCGACCAGGGATTTCTGCCGGGAATCGCCGATGCCGCGATAGTCATAGGTCAGCACCGCGCAGCCCCGGCTGGCGAGATAGCTGGCAAAACCCTTGTAGATCTTCCGCGGCACGGCGGTCGCGGAATTGATCAGGACGGCGTTTCGCTTGGCGCCGCGCGGCAGATAGAGCGACGCTCCCAGCACATATCCATCCGTGGCTGGAAAGGTAATATTGTCGACAAAGACGTCGTCCGGCGCAGCCTCGGCCACCTCAATCCCCCAGGTATTTAAGGCGTTGGCCACAGCAAATGCGAATTCGGCTGACCCTGCAAGGGTTTGTCATCAAATGCGGAATTCCAACTGGCGAACCCCGCATAGCCTGTGTATAACCCGGCCCTCCGCTGCTCCCTTTAAGTGGCGGTTTTTGCAGGAGTTAACGTCATGTCCGAGCGGTGGACACCCGATAGCTGGCGCAGCAAGCCTGTGCAGCAAATCCCAGCCTATCCCGATGCGAAATCCCTGGGCGAGGTCGAGGCGCAGTTGGCCACGTTTCCGCCGCTGGTTTTTGCAGGTGAAGCCCGCAACCTGAAGAAGGCGCTGGGGCGCGTGGCCGCCGGCGAGGCGTTCCTGTTGCAGGGCGGCGATTGCTCCGAGAGCTTTGCCGAGCATGGCGCCAACAACATTCGCGATTTCTTCCGCGTGCTGCTGCAGATGGCGGTGGTGCTGACCTATGCCGGCGCGCTGCCGGTGGTGAAGGTCGGCCGTATCGCCGGGCAATTCGCCAAGCCGCGCTCGTCGCCGACCGAAAAGCAGGGCGGCGTCGAATTACCGAGCTACCGCGGTGATATCGTCAACGACATCGCCTTCACCGAACAGTCGCGCACGCCCGATCCGCAGCGGCAATTGATGGCCTATCGCCAGTCGGCGGCGACCTTGAACCTGCTGCGCGCGTTCGCCACCGGCGGCTTCGCCAATCTTGCCAGCGTGCATCAGTGGATGCTTGGTTTCCTGAAAGATTCCCAGCAGTCGCGCCGGTACAAGGAACTGGCGGACCGCATCTCCGACGCGCTGAACTTCATGCGCGCCTGCGGGCTCGATCTCGAAAGCCATCCCGAGCTGCGCGCGACCGATTTCTACACCAGCCACGAAGCGCTGCTGCTCGGCTACGAGCAGGCCTTCACGCGGGTCGATTCCACGACCGGCGACTGGTACGCGACCTCCGGTCACATGATCTGGATCGGCGACCGCACCCGCCAGCTCGATCACGGCCATGTGGAATATTTCCGCGGCATCAAGAACCCGATCGGGCTGAAATGCGGTCCCTCGCTCAAGCCGGACGAACTGCTGAGGCTGATCGACGTGCTCAATC
>JAQGJF010000919.1 GCA_028290765.1 Tardiphaga sp. | reverse complement strand
TTGCCGCCGGGCACCGCGACCGCGGTGATTTCTTCCGCGAAATAGCCCGAGGCAATCGCCGCTCCGGCGCGCTGCTGCGAGCGGATCGCGAACGCGTCCTGATCGGCGCGCGAGACCTGAAACTCCTCGGCAACATTCTCGCCGGTCTCGGGCATCGCATCGACGCCATATTGCGCCTTCATCAGCGGGTTGATGAAGCGCCAGCCGATGGTGGTGTCGAAAATATCGGCCGAGCGCGAAAACGCCTCCGGTGCCTTGCCCATCACGAACGGCGCCCGCGTCATCGATTCGACGCCACCGGCAATGGCGAAATCGATCTCGCCGGCGCGGATGGCGCGACCGGCGGCACCGACGGCATCGAGCCCGGAAGCGCATAGCCGGTTGAGCGTCTGGCCCGGGACCGAATCCGGCAGGCCTGCCAAGAGCAGCGCCATGCGCGCGACGTTGCGGTTGTCCTCGCCGGCCTGGTTGGCGCAGCCGAAATAGACTTCATCCACACTGGACCAGTCGAGCGTGGGATGCCGCGCCATCAGCGCCTTGATCGGGGTCGCGGCGAGGTCGTCGGCGCGCACTTTGGCCAGGGAGCCGCCGAAACGGCCGATCGGGGTCCGTACGGCATCGCATACAAATACATCGCGCATTTTCTCTCTCCTTGAATGCCGCATCCGCCCTGGACCCGCGAGAATTGACGCGAGTTTTAGGTAGGGACGCAGGGGAGGTCAATTGATGGCTGCACCCGAGCCGCGCTTTCCGGGAGGGCGGCCATGCCGGCAGATCCAGCGTGGCCTTTGAGGGAACATTCGAGGGGTGGAAAACGTGCATGGCACCTGTAATCCGGTAGGAACGGCCGCCAAAACTTTGTAGTTTCCGCCGCCATGACGATCCAGCAGCCCATCCCCACGCCGCCCGAACCCACCAGCCCCGCGGAGGATACCGCGCGGGTATCGCCGATGATGGAGCAATATCTGGAAATCAAGGCAGGCCATCCCGGTCTGCTGCTGTTCTACCGGATGGGCGATTTCTACGAATTGTTCTTCGAGGACGCCGAGATCGCCTCAGCTGCGCTCGGCATCGTGCTGACCAAACGTGGCCGGCATCAGGGCACGGACATCCCGATGTGCGGCGTACCGGTGGAGCGCTCCGACGATTATCTGCACCGGCTGATCGAAAAGGGCCATCGCGTCGCGGTCTGCGAGCAGATGGAAAACCCGGCCGAAGCACGCAAGCGCGGCAACAAGAGCGTGGTACGCCGCGGCGTGGTGCGGGTGGTCACGCCGGGCACCCTGACCGAAGATACCCTGCTCGACGCCAAGACCAATAATTACCTGCTGTCGGTGGCGCGGGCACGCGGCTCCTCCGGCACCGATCGCATTGGCCTCGCCTGGATCGATATCTCTACCGCAGAATTCATCGTCACCGAATGCAGCCTCGGCGAACTCGCCGCCACGCTGGCGCGGATCAATCCGAACGAGGTCATCGTCACCGACGCGCTCTACAGCGACGCCGATCTGGGACCGCAACTCCGTGAACTGCCGGCGGTGACGCCGCTGACCCGCGACGTGTTCGACAGCGCCACCGCCGAACGGCGGCTGTGCGATTACTTTGCCGTCGCCACCATGGACGGCTTGAGCGCGATGTCGCGGCTGGAGGCGACCGCCGCCGCCGCCTGCGTCACCTATATCGATCGCACCCAGGTCGGCAAACGTCCGCCGCTGCCGCCGCCGGCCCGCGAAGCCGCCGGCACCACCATGGCAATCGATCCCGCCACCCGCGCCAATCTCGAACTGACCCGCACGCTCGGCGGCGAACGCCGCGGCTCGCTGCTCGACGCCATCGACTGCACCGTTACCGCGGCCGGATCGCGCCTCCTGGCGCAGCGCCTGGCGGCACCGCTCACCGACAGCGCCGCCATCGCGCGGCGGCTCGATGCGGTGGCCGCCTTCGTCGCCGACGCCGCGGTGCGCGACGATATCCGCGCCGCATTGCGCACCGCGCCCGACATGTCGCGCGCGCTGGCGCGGTTGTCGGTCGGCCGCGGCGGCCCGCGCGATCTCGCCGGATTGCGCGACGGCATTCTGGCCGCCGACCAGGCGCTGGCGCGGTTGTCGCAGATCGACAATCCGCCGCCGGAGATTCAAGGGGCGATGGAGGCGCTGCGCCGTCCGTCGCGCGATCTTGCCCGCGAATTCACCCGTGCCCTCGCCGAGTCCTTGCCGCTGATCAAGCGCGACGGCGGTTTCGTCCGCGAAGGCTACGAGGCGGCGCTCGACGAGACCCGCAATTTGCGCGACGCCTCGCGTCTCGTCGTGGCGGCGATGCAGGCGCGCTATGCCGACGGCACCGGCGTCAAGGGCCTCAAGATCCGCCACAACAATGTGCTGGGTTATTTCGTCGAGGTGACGGCGCAGCACGGCGACAAACTGATGACGCCGCCGCTGAACGCAACCTTCATCCATCGCCAGACGCTCGCCGGCCAGACCCGTTTCACCACTTCCGAACTCGGCGAGATCGAAGCCAAAATCGCCAATGCCGGCGACCGCGCGCTGGGGCTGGAGCTGGAAATCTTCGAGCGGCTCTTGGCGATGGTCGCCACCGCCAGCGACGATCTGCGCGCCGCCGCCCATGCCTTCGCGCTGTTGGATGTCGCCACCGCGCTCGCAAAGCTCGCGATCGACGACAATTATGTCCGACCCGAGGTCGACACTTCACTGGGCTTCGCCATCGAAGGCGGCCGGCATCCGGTGGTGGAGCAGGCGCTGAAGCGCGACGGCCAGCCGTTCATCGCCAATGCCTGCGACCTGTCGCCGGGGCCGGGCCAGAAATCGGGCCAGATCTGGCTGATCACCGGTCCGAACATGGCCGGCAAATCCACCTTCCTGCGCCAGAACGCGCTGATCGCGCTGATGGCGCAGATCGGCAGTTTCGTGCCGGCGTCGCGGGCGCGGATCGGCATTGTCGACCGCCTGTTCTCGCGCGTTGGTGCTGCGGA
>JAQGJF010000909.1 GCA_028290765.1 Tardiphaga sp. | reverse complement strand
AGCGAGCGCCCGTGCCACTTCGAGCAGTCGGCGGTGCCCATAGGCAAGACTATCGGCCGGCGCGTCGGAAAATTCGTAAAGACCCACGAGTGTCAGTAGCTCGTCGGCGATGGCCCGGCGGCGCTGTTCCTCGTCACGGCTTCGCCGTGTGCGAAACAACGCATCCCACATGCCGGCGCCGGATTGCATCTCGCAGCCGACCATGACGTGTTCGCGCGCCGTCATGCTCCCGAACAGCTTGATGGTCTGGAACGTCCGCGCGATGCCCTGCCGGGCGGCATCGTGCAGGGACGACAGCCTGGTTTCGACGCCGAGGATTTCAATCGCTCCGCGATCGGGCTGATAAAGGCCTGAAACGATGTTGACGAGCGTGGTCTTGCCGGCGCCGTTCGGGCCGATCAGCGCGTGCACCGTTCCCGGCGCGATCGCGAGATCGACCTCGTTCAAGGCCACGATGCCGCCGAACGACTTGCTGACGCCGCGAATGCTGACGATGGAGCGTTGAGCGTCCATCGCGCACTGTTGAAGAGGGAGCATCGCGGGCTCTGCGCTAGGTCGCTTGCCGAGGCTTGTATCGGGGGCGGAGCCGGGGACGGGCGCGCGTTGGCCGGGACGCCTCGGAAGCAGTCCGGCGATACCGTGCGGCAGATAGAACAACGTGACGAGAATGAGCCCCGAAAATATCAGCAACCGGTATTGCTCGGCGCCATGCAGCAATTCCGGTACCAGGGTCAGAAGTGTGGCGCCAAAGATTGGTCCGGACAGGGTCCCGGGACCTCCGAACAGGATCGTCAGCAGAAAGAACACAGAATTGAAGAACTGAAAGTTGTCCGGATTGATGAAATTCTGCAGATGCGCAAACAGCGCGCCGCCGCACCCGGCAAACATCGCGCTGATGACGAAAACAACGACTTTCTCGCGATGCACGTCGACGCCGACCGACGCCAGCGCGGCCTCGTTGAATTTCATTGCGCGTATTTTCCGTCCGAAATCGGAAACCACCAGGTTCCGCTGCAGCAACAGGGCGACCACTGCGATGACGCCTGACAGGTAGTAGTAATCCGTCACGTTGAAGATGTGCCCGGCCACGCGCGGCCGCGGAATGGCGGTGATCCCCAGATCCCCTCCGGTCACCGAGGTCCAGGTCAGCAGGATCTTCCAGACCACCCAGCCGAAGGCGACGGTGACCATGGCCAGATACGGACCTTTCAGGCGAAGCACCGGGAAGGCGAGGGCAGCGCCGGCGATTCCTGCTGCAATGATGCCTGAGACCATGCCGATCCAGACATTGCCGCCGACCAGGACCAGCGCCGGAATCGTTGCCAGCGATTGGCTGACGATGGCGGAGACATAGGCGCCGATCGCCATCAGCCCGGCATGGCCTAGCGAAAACTGTCCGGCATATCCGATCAGCAGGTTCAGCCCGATCGACACGATCGTATAGATGAAGACGAGGATGAGCAGGAATTTGAAAAAGCTTCCAGTGAACAGCAGCGGGACGGCGAGAAAGCCGATGATGCCAATCAGCATGACCAGCCTGGTGCTGAGCATGGTCATGCGCGTTCCGCCGACGCCGTGCCGAACAGGCCGTCGGGGCGCCAATAAAGCACCGCGATCATGAGGCTGAAGGCGAGGATGTCGCGGATGCCGCTGAACAGGTATCCCGAAATCAACCCCTCGAGGGCTCCGTAAGCCACGCCGCACAGCAGGATGCCGCGCGGCGAGGCAAGACCGGCGACGATTGGAATGACGAAGGCCTTGAGGCCCAGCACCGTTCCCATCTGCGGGTCGGCGAGGGTGATCGGCGCCACCAGCATGCCGGCAAATCCAGCCAGCACACAGGCCAGGGCGTAAGAAGCTGTCGCGATGCCGCCGGCATTGATTCCCATCAGGCGCGATGTATCGGGACTATGCGCAACGGCGCGAAACGCCTTCCCCCATAACGTGCGGTAATAGAAGTAATCGAGTGCCAGGAACGCGCCGACGCTGGAGGCGATGATCAAGAGATGCTGCGGATAGATGGCAAAGGCGCCGAGGCGCAGGGCGTCCTGTCCGACAAAGGCGGGGACGCGGAGGGAATTGCGACCCCACACCAGTTCGGCGACATTCACGAACAGCAGACCGACGGCCAGCGTCGCCATCACCCATCCTTCGCTCCCGGCCCGAACGAACGGCCGTACCGTCAGCCGTTCGGCGACGATGCCCATCAGGCCGAGCGCGACCGCCAGCACGACCGCGGTCGCCAGGATGGGCAGGCCCCAGGAGGCGAACAGCGTGTAGGTCATCATGCCGCCGGCCATGACCCACATGCCGAGCCCGAAATTGAGCACCCGCATGGTGGTGAAGGTCACGCTGTAGCCGACGGCAATCAGGGCGTAGATGGCGCCGGTGGCGATGCCGTCGATCAGGATCTGAAAGAAAAAGACCACCGCTGTCCTTTGCGCGGCGAGGGGACTGGTCCGTCGCCGCCGTATTTTGGCGGAACCGGGAAATCGGCTCCGCTGCAGGCTCGCATGCTTCAGCGCAGGGCGAAGCTCTTCGGATCGATGTATTTCTTCTCGCCCGCGGTCGGCGTGATGTAGGGACCGCTGGCGTCGTAACTGACGTTGAGGAATTTGCCGGCGGTCCAGCGCCCGAGCATCATGTCGTCCAGGGTGTGACCTTCATGGCGTTCCTTGGTGAAGACCGGGTGGTCGACGCTGAGACCGACGCCGTTGTAACTCGGGATGTGTTCGAGTGCTGAGCGAATGGCCGACGGCTTGAAGCCGGCCTTGTCCATGGCGATGCTGAACAGGACCACCGCATCATAGGCATCGAAGAAACTGGCCGGATCGTCAAAATCCTGGTTGTAGCGCTTGTGGTATTCAGCGATGACGGCCGCGCGCTCCGGGCTTTGCGGCCCGTCGACGGTGACGACGTTGCTGTTGATGGTGCCTTCGGCGAGATCGCCGGCTGCCTTCCACAGCGCCGGCACCGCAATGCCCCAGGACGAAACGAAGGGGATCATCGGCTCGCCCAGTTTCTTGCGGGTCTGGAAGATCGCGACCGCTTCCTTGATGGTGCCGTAGTGCAGGATGACCTCGGCTCCGGCCGCTTTGAGTTTGAGCAATTGCGCGGTCATGTCGGTGTCGCTGGTCTCAAAGGTTTCGTCGGCGACCGGTTTCATCCCGAGTTCGGACAGCCGCCGCGTCAGCTCCTTGCGGCCGATCTGCCCGTAGCCGGCGGTCCAGGTCAGCAGCCCGACCTTGGTGAGGCCGAATTTCTTCACCATGGAGTCGACCAGGAAATCGGCCTGGCCGTTGCCGAACATGCCGAGCCTGAACAGATAATTGTCGCGGCCTTCCGCCTGCGCCGCGTTGTTGATGATCGCGGTGGCGTCGGTGTGCACGCAGATGGTCGGGATCATGAACTGATCGTTGAGCAGCGGCGTCACCGCCAGCATGGCGGCGCTGTTGGCCGTGCCCACCATGGCAATGACATCCTGCCGCTCGATCAGGTCGCGGTAGGCGGACACGGTCTTGACCGGGTCAAACTCGTCGTCGCGGACGACGACTTCGAACATCCGGCCCTTGACGCCGCCCTTCGCATTGACGGCGGCGATGGCCATGTCGATGCCGCGCTTGATCTCGTTGCCGAACGCCGAGACCGGTCCGGTCATCGGGCCCGCGAAACCGATCTTGACGGGGTCGGCCGCCTGAACCGCTTCGCCAACCAGGCTGGCGGCGAGGCAGAGGGCTGCAACTCGTGTGATGCGTGCAAAATTCGATACCATCAGGTTCTTCCTCTCAACGGCCGCATGAGTGAACTTCAAGAGTATCCGCGGGGTCTCGCCCGCCTAGTCGGGTCGGCGCCAGCCGATGCTGAACCGGTATCGGTCTGCCCGGTAGTGAATGATGACGTACTCGACCGGCGTCTGATTTTTCGAGCGTGACAGCCGATGCGCGACCAGCGTCGCGGCGCCGACAGAGACCCCGAGCCGGCCGGCGATGTCTTCATTGGCGTTGACCGCTTCCACGGTCTCGTCTCCGCCGACGATCCGCACACCGGACACCGCCTCGATCCAGGCATAGAGCGACTTGGCGTTGAGGTCCTTTGTCTTCGGAGCGGCCTGATCCTTCAACACGCGCGGCGATATCCACGACTGGCTGGTGGCCATGGGATATCCATCCGCCAGCAAGACCCGGTCCACGGTGAGCACGGGTTCGCGCCGATTGATTTTCAGGTTCTTCGCAACGTCCACGGTTGCCGGCAAACGGCGGATCGAGCGGGTGTCGTAGCTGGGCCGCAGGCCGCGCGAGCGCATTTCATCGGCAAACCCGGCAAAAGTTTTCAACTGCTGATCGACATGCGGCGGCAGGACGATGGAGCCCTTGCCGGGCCGCCTCGTGATCAGGCCCTCCTGTTCCAGGCGGTCGAGCGCGGAGCGGGCCGTCGTACGGCTGACGCCATACATCGCGTTGAGTTCCGACTCGGAGGGTAGGCGGTCGCCGGCGGCAAATTTTCCGGCCTGAACGTCTTTTCGCAAGCGTGCCGCGATCTGAAACCAGAGCGGGACAGGGCCGGCATCCAGATCGGTGAATTCGTGCGCCATGACCGAACGATATAATGTCATGACATTTGCGCAAGCGGGAATTTTCGGCGCCGCCTGCCCAGGTTTTAGCCGGCAGGATGGTCGGACTCCGGTCGGCGCATAGCAACGAACCGGGAATCGGGTTTGTCCTCACAACCCCGACTGCGCATAGTGCGGACGCGCGCCGGGTTCGATTCTTACCGGCTGAGGATCAGGGAGTATTGTCATGAAGCGGTTTGTCACACCTTTGCTGGCGTCTGTCGCGCTGTGCGCTGCAGCCATCCCGCCTGCGCACGCGGAGATCGACGTTGCCCGTCTCAAGACGGCCATCGAAACGTCGCTCGAAGCCGACTACCCGAAACTCGACGCGCTCTATAAGGAGATCCACGCCCACCCCGAAATCGCCTTTGAGGAAGTGAAGACTGCAGCGAGACTTGCCGCTGAAATGCGCGCACTCGGCTTCGACGTCACCGAGAAGGTCGGTAAGACCGGTCTGGTCGCCATTTACAAGAACGGCGAGGGGCCCACCATCATGGTGCGCACCGAACTCGACGCGCTGCCGATGGAGGAGAAGACCGGCCTCGACTATGCCAGCCACGACAAGACCACCTGGAATGGCCGGGAGACCTTTGTGGCGCACAGTTGCGGCCACGATATTCACATGGCGAGCTGGGTCGGAACGGCGAAGACGCTGATCGGCCTGAAGGACCAGTGGCAAGGCACCTTGATGTTCATCGCCCAGCCGGCCGAAGAGACGGTGTCGGGCGCCAAGGCCATGCTGGCCGATGGTATCTTCACGCGATTCAAGAAACCCGACTTCGGCTTTGCGCTGCACGACGGCGCCTTCGCCTATGGCAGCGTCAATTACCGTGTCGGCATCGGCTCGTCCAATCAGGACAGCCTCTATGTCAAGTTCCGCGGTCGCGGCGGTCACGGCGCCGCGCCGCAGCACACCATCGACCCGGTGGTGATCGCGGCGCGCTTCGTCCTAGATGTGCAGAGCGTGATCAGCCGCGAAAAAGATCCGACCGAATTTGGTGTGGTCTCGATCGGCGCGATCCATGGCGGCACCGCCGAGAACATCATCCCGGACGACGTGCTGCTGCTCGGGACCATCCGCACCTTCAAGCCGGAAGTACGCGCCAAGATGCTGGCGGGGATCGAGCGGATGGCGAAGGCCGCGGCCACCATGGCGGATGCGCCGGCGCCGGACATCAAGATCGTCGAGGGCGCCAAGTCCGTGATCAACGACCCCGCGGTGGTCGCGACCGCCGAGAAGGCGCTGAAGGCCGCGTTCGGCGACAAGTTCAGAATGTCACCACCCGGCACGCCGAGCGAGGATTTTTCCGAGTTCGTCAATGCCGGGGTGCCGTCGATGATGTTCAACATCGGCGTCTACGAACCGGAGCGGGTCGCCGCGGCCAGCAATGGAAGCGGACCGCCACTGGCGTCCAACCATTCGCCGCAGTTTGCGCCGGTGCCGAAACCCACGATCGAAACCGGCATCAAGGCGATGACGCTCGCTGTGCTGAGCACGTTTGATCAGCATGCCCGGGGGAAGTGAGGGTGGGCGAAGGTCGTAGCCTCGAGTTCTTTTACTCTGTTCGTCTAAATCGTTGAACGGAACGGATTGAGGATGCGCAGCCGATCGTCGAGTACCAGACCGTGCTGCATGTCCTCCGACCACAGTGTGTCGCAATCGGCATGAAGCGCCGAAGCGGCAATCATGGCGTCGTAAATCGAGAGATTGTAACGCTCAGCCAGCACCAATCCTGTGTCGTGCGCTTCGACAGCGTTGGAATGAACGGTCAACAGGCCGCGCAACAGAGACAGCAAAGCGTGAGTTTCCTGCCACGACATTCGCATCTTGCGGCGAGCGACATTGGTTAGCTCGTTGAGCACCTGCACGCTGATCGTGCCGCCGTTACCGATCATTGCTTCCGCCTGGTCCGCCTTTTCGGGCTCGCCGGATGCGATGTAGACGAGAACGTTGGTATCGAAGAAACTACCGGGCATTCGCCTCGTTCCGGTCGAATTTGAAATCGGGTGGAAGACGTCCTCGGAATGCACGAAGTCGGTTCAACAGTTCCGCGCGGCTCGCCTTGCGCGCAACTGCAAGTTCCCGCTCGTCGATGACGTGGATTTCAATCTCATCGCCTTCCTTGAGTTCCAGCGCCGCAACTACGGCGGCCGGAAGTCGGATGGCGAGACTATTGCCCCATTTGGCGACCTGCATGTCGTTCTCCAATGATATAC
>JAQGJF010000908.1 GCA_028290765.1 Tardiphaga sp. | reverse complement strand
TCACCGCCTTGCCGGCGTGGATGTCCATGGCGTCGTCGATGGCGACGCGCATGCGTTCGGTGGCGTGCAGCTTCATGATGCCGGAGATGACTGCCGGATGATGGCCCTGATTGAGCGCGGCGCAGGTCAGCCGCCGCGCCGCGTCGAGCAGATAGGCGGTACCGGCAATACGAGCCAGCGGCTCCTCGATGCCCTCGAATTTGCCGATCGGCACGTTGAACTGCTCGCGGATCCGGGCATAGGCGCCGGTGGTCCGCGCCGCATAGGCCGCACCCGCCGCCGACAATGACGGCAGCGAAATGCCGCGGCCGGCGGCAAGCGCCGTCATCAGCATCTTCCAGCCCTGCCCGAGCCGCTCCTGGCCGCCGATGATGTAGTCCATCGGAATGAACACGTCCTTGCCCCAGTTCGGGCCATTCTGAAACACCTGCATTGAGGGCAGATGACGCCGGCCGATCGAGACGCCGGGTAGATGCGACGGGATCAACGCGACGGTGATGCCGAGGTCTTCTTGCACGCCGACCAGATGATCGGGATCATGGGCCTTGAAGGCGAGGCCGACGAGCGTCGCCACCGGGCCGAGCGTGATGTAGCGCTTGTGCCAGTTGAGGCGCAGGCCCAGCACTTCGCGGCCCTCGAACGTGCCTTTGCAGATGATGCCGCTGTCGACCATCGAGGCGGCATCGGAGCCGGCTTCCGGGCTAGTCAGACCGAAGCACGGGATGTCGCGGCCATCGGCGAGACGCGGCAACCAAGCCTGCTGCTGGTCCTTGGTGCCGAAGCGCATCAGCAACTCGCCGGGCCCCAGCGAGTTCGGCACCATCACGGTCACGGCGGCCACCACCGAGCGGGTCGAGATTTTTCGCACCACTTCGGAATGCGCAT
This sequence comes from Tardiphaga sp., assembly GCA_028290765.1. The sequence goes on along the minus strand of JAQGJF010000908.1, from coordinate 3,395 downwards.
AGGGCGAGAAGCCGAGCCCGCCATATTCCTTGGGGATGATCATCCCGAAGAATTTGCCGCGCTTGATGAAGTCCCAGATTTCGGGCGGCAGGTCGCGCCATTCCCAATTGACCTTCCAGTCGTCGAGCATCTGGCAGAGTTCGTCGACCGGCCCGTTGAGGAAGGCTTCTTCCTCGGCCGTCAGGGTTGCCGGCGCATTGGCCAGCAGCTTCGACCAGTCGGGATTGCCGGTGAACAGATCGGCATCCCACCAGACGTCACCCGCCTCCAGCGCCTCGCGCTCGGTATCCGACATCGGCGGCAATACGCCGCGCGCCCAGGAGAAGATCGGCTTGGTGAGATAATCGCGACGCAGGGCTGATGCGCTCATGAAATCGTCCTCCGTGTCGAAGCCGCGCGGCCAGGCTAATCGCGCGGGAAGTCACTTCATTGTTAGCAGGATGGCGTGGGCTTCACCTACACTTCGCGTTGATTTTGAAGTGAAATCAAGCCGGCGCAGCCCGCATCGATAACGGCAGAATAACGCAACGGTTCCGGGGCGTCTCCCCTCCCCCCGCAAGGGCAGGGCGATTGCATTTGAACAGGCGGTCGCCGCGGCTCTTATCCCTCCCCCTTGTGGGGTAGATTCGAGCGGAGCTCGAATCCGGGTGGCCAGCCGAAGGCTGGTCGGGTGAGGGTAGCCACAATGGAAGCCTTTCTTGTGGCTACCCCCACCCCGTCCTCCGCCTCACGACGATGCTTCGCATCGTCGTGGCTCGGCCGACCCTCCCCACAAGGGGGAGGGATCACGGACGGTCATCACACTTAAACAAACTTAAACTTCATATGTCTGCCCTTTCGGGCGAGGAAGCAAAAGACCGCCCTTCACAACGACCTCGCCCTCCTGCCTTCCAGGACAACAAAGATGAGCTTCACTCCGCGGCCTGCCTGTCGCCGTCGCCGATGAAGCCACCGGACTGCCGCCGCCAAAGCGCGGCGTAATGACCGTTCTGGCGCAATAGCTCTTCGTGGGTGCCCTGCTCGACGATACGGCCGCGATCGAGCACCACCAGCCGGTCCATGCGGGCGATGGTCGACAGCCGGTGCGCGATGGCGATCGCGGTCTTGCCGGCCATCAGCGTGTCGAGGCTCGACTGGATCGCGGCCTCGACCTCGCTGTCGAGCGCCGAGGTCGCCTCGTCGAGCAGCAGGATCGGCGCATTGCGCAAAATCACGCGCGCGATAGCGATGCGCTGACGCTGGCCGCCGGAGAGCTTGACGCCGCGCTCGCCGACCTGGGCGTCGTAGCCCCGGCGATCCTTCCAGTCGACCAGATCGAGGATGAATTCGTCCGCATGCGCGAGCTTGGCGGCGGCGATCACCTCGGCGTCGCTGCTATCCGGGCGGCCATAGCGAATATTGTCGCGGATCGAGCGATGCAGCAGCGACGTATCCTGGGTGACCACCGATATCTGCGCGCGCAGGCTTTCCTGGGTCACCGCGGCGATGTCCTGCCCGTCGATCACAATGCGGCCGCCTTCGAGGTCGAAGAACCGCAGCAGCAGATTGACGACGGTCGACTTGCCGGCGCCCGAACGTCCAACCAGGCCGATCTTCTCGCCCGCCCTCACCGCCAGCGAGAAGCCGTCGAGCACGGCGCGGGGCTGCGGCCGGCCTTCTTCGCGGACCGGTACCGCCCGGCCGTAGTGGAAGCGCACTTCCTCGAAAGCGATCTCCCCGCGCGGCACCACGAGCGCCTTTGCCTGCGGCGGATCGATCAAGGTGATCGGTCGCGCAATGGTCATCATGCCTTCCTGCACCACGCCGATGTTCTCGAAGATGGCGGTGACCTGCCAGGCCACCCAGCCGGAAATATTGACGATCTGCCATGCCAGCGGCAGCGCCATGGCAACCGTGCCGACCGAGACCTGCCCGCGCGTCCACAGCAGCAGCGCCAGCGCGCCGGTGCCCGTCACCATCAGGGCGTTGAGCGACGACAGTGCCAGCCCGAGCAGCGTGTTGAGGCGCAGCGACACGTGGAATTTGCCGGTATGCTCGTCGATCGCCTCGCGGACATAGGCGTCCTCCTGCCAGGGGCGCGCGAACAGCTTGACGGTAAGGATATTGGTGTAGCTGTCCACGATCCGGCCGGTGAGCAGCGAACGCGCCTCCGACATCTCCTTGGAACGGTCGCGCATCCGCGGCACGAAAACGCGCAGCAACGCCAGATAGCCCACGAACCACAGCGCGATCGGCAGCGCCAGCCAGCGGTCGGCGGCGGCCAGCAAGAACAACGCGCTGGTGCCGTAGACCAGGATGTACCAGACGGCGGTCAACAACGCGACCAGGCTCTCGCGGATCGCCGGTCCGGTCTGCATGACCCGGTTGGAGATGCGGCCGGCAAAATCGTTCTGAAAGAAGCTCCACGACTGGCGCACGACATGCCAATGGCTCTGCCAGCGCACCAGATTGGCGACGTTGGCGGCGATGGCCTGGTTGGCCAGGATATTCTGCAGGGTGAGCGCCGCCGGGCGCAGCACCAGAAGCACTGCCGCCATCGCCAGCAGCAGCGGCCAGAACGTCGCGAACAGGTTCTCCGGCTGACTCTTCGTGATTAAGGTAATGATGCGACCGATGAAGACCGGGATCGACGAATCGAGTAGCGCTACCGCGAAGCCGGCGGCGAACAAACCGGCGAACAGGCCCTTGGCCTGGCGGGCGTAATGCCAATAGAACCCGATCAACCCGGACGGTGGCTCGGGATGTGTCGGTATGGCGGTGGGCGTTAGCCGCCGTTCGAACCAGGCAAACATGGCGCGCTCGCAAAAGAGGACGTCCCGCGTTCGGCGGCGCATGGCGCCCCGCTCGGCACGACCCATCAGTCTAAAAGGATGACAGTCCGTACGACCGGTTCATGACGGCACTGTGGCGGTCTTCGAGGGCTGCAGAGCTCAATCCGGCCGCACCATCTCGAACATCGCATCCGGCTTGATCTCGAAATAATCGCCCCTGCGGCCGGCGCGCACGATCGGACGGGCCAGCGCGGTCTGGTAGACGCCGTCCTTGATCATGCTCTTGTCGATGTGGACCGCCACGACTTCACCCAAGGTCAGCCAGCCCTTGACCTTGCGCCCGTCGGCGCCCTGCAGCTGAATGATCTGCGTCAGCTTGCATTCAAAAGAGACCGGGCTTTCCGCCACGCGCGGGACATTGACGATCTTGCCCGGCACCGGCGTCAGGCCCGCGACGGCGAATTCGTCGACCTCGCGCGGCACATGGGCCGCGGTGGCATTCATCTGCTGCGCCAGATCCATCGTCGCCAGATTCCAGACGAACTCGCCGGTTTCCTGGATGTTGAAGACGCTGTCCTTCCAGGAGGTCGATGAAAACCCGATGATCGGCGGATGATAATTGAA
>JAQGJF010000890.1 GCA_028290765.1 Tardiphaga sp. | reverse complement strand
TTCGGAGTCTGGTTGACGCCGTCGATGCCGATGAAGGAGCTCAGGCTTTCGACATCGGAATCCTGCAGGATCGCCTCGGCAAGCTGGTTCTGCAGTTTGGCCATCGCCTGGTAGGAGATGCTTTGCGAGGCTTCGGAAATTCCCTGGATCATCCCGGTATCCTGCACCGGGAAGAAGCCCTTCGGGATCAGGACATAAAGGCCGATGGTAACCGCGAGCGTCAGCACGGCAACTGCCAGAGCCAGCGGTTGCCGGTCCAGCATCCAACGCAACGCCCAGCCGTACAGCTCGATCATGGTGTTGAAGGCGTGCTCGGCATGAAGGTCGAAGCCCGATCGCTCGATGTCTGGACGACGTCGAATCAGCCTGGCGCACATCATCGGCACGAGCGTCAGCGAGACGATGGCCGAAATGACGATGGTGACCGCGAGTGTTATCGCAAATTCGTGGAACAGGCGGCCAACGACGTCGCCCATGAACAGCAGCGGGATAAGCACGGCAATCAGCGAAATGGTCAGCGAGATGATGGTGAACCCGATCTCCCGCGAGCCGCGCAACGCCGCGTCGAGCGGGCTCATGCCGCCTTCGACATGGCGCGCGACGTTTTCGATCATGACGATGGCGTCGTCGACGACGAAGCCGGTCGCGATGGTGAGTGCCATAAGCGACAGATTGTCGAGGCTGAAGCCGAGCAGATACATCGCTCCCAGCGTTCCGACCAGGGAGAGCGGCACCGAGAGGCTCGGAATGACCGTTGCCGGTATGGTGCGCAGGAACAGGAAGATCACAATGACGACGAGCACGACCGCGAGCGCCAGGTCCAATTCCACGTCGGCGACCGAGGCGCGGATGGTGACGGTGCGATCGCTTAGCACGCCAATGTCGACGGCGCTCGGCAGCGCGGCCCGGATGCCCGGCAGCAACGCTTCGACACGGTCGACGACGTCAATAGTGTTTGCGCCTGGCTGCCGCTGCACATTCAGGATGATGGCGGGGGTGGTGTTGGCCCAGGCGCCGAGCTTGTCGTTCTCGGCGCCACTGACCACGTTGGCGACATCGGAAAGCCGGACCGGATCGCCGTTGCGGTAAGCTATGACCGTGTTGGCGTATTGCGCCGCGGTTTGCAGCTGATCGTTGGCATTGATGGTCGACGCCTGCGCCGGGCCGTCAAAGTTTCCCTTGGGAATGTTGACGTTGAAGTTGCCGATCGTGGTGCGAAGATCGTCGATATTAAGGCCGTAGGCCGCCAGCGCCTGCGGCTTGAACTGAATCCGCACGGCCGGCCGATGACCGCCGCTGATGGTGACAAGCCCGACGCCCGTCAGTTGCGAGATCTTCTGCGCCAGCCTGGTCTCGCTCAAGTCCTCCAGGTCGGTGAGCGACAGGCTCTTCGAAGTCACCGCAAGCGTGAGGACCGGTGCATCGGCAGGGTTGATCTTCGCATAGACGGGTGGAACGGGAAGATCGCTTGGCAAGAGATTGTTGGCGGCGTTGATGGCGGCTTGCACCTCCTGCTCGGCCACGTCGAGACCGAGATCGAGGCTGAATTGCAGGGTGATGATCGAGGCACCGGCCGAACTCGCCGAGGTCATCTGACTGAGCCCGGGCATCTGGCCAAGCTGGCGTTCCAGCGGCGCCGTAATCGACGAGGTCATCACTTCCGGACTGGCGCCGGGATAAAAGGTCTGCACCTGGATCGTCGGATAATCGACCTGCGGCAGGGTCGACAGCGGCAGGAGCGCGTAGGCCACCATGCCCGTCAACAAGATCGCTGCCATCAGCAGCGTCGTTGCAACCGGGCGCAAAATAAAGGGTTCAGAGACATTCATGGCGTCAACGTCACTATCGCGGCCTCGCCCGCCGCTTGGCGCGGGCGGCATTGCGGCACGATGCGCTTGAAAAACCGCATTCGGTTGTTCCGAATCATGCTACTGCCCGCCGCCGCCGGCCCGGTGTTTCGGACCGCCGCCAGGCGCCGCATTTGTGCTCGTTGCGGACGTCGCCGATCGCGCGCCGGCAATCGTCACGCGCGCGCCGTCGCGTAAGCGATCGGTCCCGTCGACAACCACGCGCTCGCCGACCGACAACCCGGAACTGACGGCTGCCATAGGCCCGTCGGTCGGCCCCATACTGACGGGCCGCACCGACACGCTGTCATTGGCGTTGATGACGTAAACATAGGTTCCGGGAGCGCCGTGCTGGATCGCCGCAGTTGGCACCGTGACGGCATTGTGCAGCGTATTCACCACGAGCTGCGCGTTGACGAACTGGTTCGGGAACAGCGCATTGTCGCCGTTGTCGAATTGCGCACGGAGTTTGGCTGTGCCGGTGGTGGTATCGATCTGGCTGTCGAGCGCCGCCACGTGGCCCGTCGCGAGTGAACGAATGTTGGCGCGATCATAGGCATACACCTCCAGCGGCGCGCCGGCCTTCTGTTGCGACAGAATGTCGGGAAGATCGTCTTCCGGAACCGGGAAGATCACCGTGATCGGCTGCAACTGGGTGACGACGGCGACCCCTGTGGTGTTGGTGGTCTGCAGATAGTTTCCGGGATCGACGAGGCGAAGACCGATGCGGCCGGTGACCGGCGAAACGATATGACAATAGGCGACATTCAGTTTTTGCTGGTCGATCAGGGCCTGGTCGAGTTTCACCGTGCCTTCGTCCTGCTGCACGATGTAAATTTGATCCTCATATTGTTGCCGCGCGATTGAATTCTGCTCGGTCAGCGTCTTGTAGCGCGCCAGGTCAACACGCGCCTGCGCCAGCACGCCCTGATCGCGGGCGAGTTGCCCCTCGTATTGGGCTTGCAGAAGCTGATAGGGTCGCGGATCGATTTGTGCCAGGAAGTCACCCTTCTTGACCATCTGCCCTTCCGTGAACGCGACCTCCTGGAGCTGACCGTTGATCTGGGTCTGCACGGTGATGGTGGCGATCGGCGTCACGGTCCCGAGCGCGTTGATAATGACCCGGATATCGCCCTGTCCGATGGTCGCCGCGCCGACCGGCTGCGGCGCAGCTTGCGTAGTGTGCCCCGCACCGCCGACCGGTTGTGTCGAAGAGTGGAATCGAAAAATCAGGTAGCCGCCGAGCAGGACCGCAATCAGGATGATCAGGCCGACGAGACGCGAGCGACCGCCACGCCGGCTCTTGATGATGGGTGCCGGCGCGGTTCGAAGATGTTCGGGCGCCGCTTCAGCGTCCGATCTGGGCGTTCGCTGGTCCATGTGATCGCACGTTCAGAGCTGATCCGGAATAACCGCTAATATAGGCGGCGGATGGAGGCACGCTCACTAAATTCCCTTTAATGATTCGTGGGTCTCGGCTGCCGAAACGCGGCATGGCCTGAGACTCGGAATCGAGGGCCAAATCAGCGGCTTGCAGAAGGTTCAGGTGACACGAACCGAAGGCCTGCCCGCTCTGGCGGCAGTTGTGGCAACAATGAGAAATCGCTTTCGAGTTCTTTCTTGGCCGGCAGCAGATTGACATCCCAGCCGCCGCCGAGATCCTGGATCAGGGCGACGCTCGCCAGAAACAAATTCTGGCGAATGGTCAGTTCGCTCTCCTCATAGGCGAGCAAC
>JAQGJF010000878.1 GCA_028290765.1 Tardiphaga sp. | reverse complement strand
CCCGACCTCCGCCTGCTGCTGGCCGGCGCGCTGAAAAACCGCTTCGCGGCGTTCGCGGCCGGCATCGGCCTCATGGCGCTACTCCAAAGCAGCACCGCCACCGCCTTGATCACCAGTTCATTCACCGCCGAAGGCCTGGTCAGCCTGGTCCCGGCGCTGGCGATCATGCTCGGCGCCAATGTCGGAACCACGCTGATCGTGCAGGTGCTGTCGTTCAATATCGCCGCCGCGGCACCTGTCCTGTTCATCCTCGGCCTTGTCGCCTTCCGCGGCGGCGCCCGCTCGCGGATCAAGGACCTCGGCCGGGTTTCGATCGGGCTCGGCCTGATGCTGCTGGCGCTGCATATCCTGCTGGATACGCTGGCGCCCGCCGAGAACGCACCAGGCGTGCGCGTCATCATGAACGCGATCACCGGCGATCCGGTGCTTTGCATCGTGATCGGCGCGGCGGTGACCTGGGCGGTGCATTCCAGCGTCGCCACCATTCTTCTCATCATGTCGCTGGCCTACGCGCATTTCATTACACCCTATGCGGCACTCGCTTTGGTTCTCGGCGCCAATCTCGGCAGCGCCATCAATCCGGTGTTCGAAGGTGCGCGCCGCGACAATCCGGCGAGCTATCGGCTGCCCCTGGGCAATTTGTTCAACCGCGTTGTCGGCGTGCTGCTGGTCGCCCCGTTCCTGCGTCCGATCGCCGAGTCGTTGCAGGCGTGGCAACCCGACCTGGCAAAGCTCACGGCGGAATTTCACATTGCCTTCAATGTCGCCACCGCGATCATCTTCATCGGCCTGCTCGACCCCATGGCGCGGGCGCTGGAAAAATGGCTTCCGCCCCGCCAGGCGGAAACCGATCCGGCGCGTCCGCGCTATCTCGACGAGAGCGCGCTCGAAACCCCGTCGCTGGCGCTGGCCGACGCCGCGCGGGAAACGCTGCACATGGGCGACATCGTCGAAGTCATGCTGCGTAAGGTAATGGCGGCAATGATGACCAATGACCGGTCGTTGGTCGATCAGGTGTCGCGCATGGACAACGGCGTCGACGGGCTCGACGAGGCCATCAAGCTCTATCTGACCAAACTGACCCGCGGCAGCCTCGACGAGCGCGAGGGGCACCGCGCGATGGAAATCATTTCCTTCGCCATCAATCTGGAGCACATCGGCGATATCATCGACAAGAATTTGAGCGAACTGGCCGCGAAGAAAATCAAGCGCCGGTTCCAGTTTTCGCCCGAGGGGGCCGAGGAACTATCGGCTTTCCACAAGCGGACGATGGACTCGTTGCGGATCGCCTTCGGCGTCTTCATGTCCGGCGACGTCGGCGAGGCCCGCAAGCTGCTCGCCGACAAGGCGCTGTTGCGAAGCGCCGAACTCGCCGCGACCGAACGGCACCTGGACCGGCTGCGCGAGGGCCGGCCGGAAACTATCGAGACCACGTCGCTGCATCTCGACGTGCTGCGCGACCTGCGGCGAATTCACTCGCACATCTGTTCGGTGGCCTACCCGGTTCTCGACGCCGCGGGCGAGCTTCCCGCCGCGCAAACCGCCGCCGATCCGATCACGCTCTCGGGCACGATCGCGGATTCCTCGGCGCGGTAGGTTGATCCAACCGTCACGCGTCGGCCGATACCTGCCGTCCGTTGATGATGATGAAATACACATTGCGAATGTAGACCACGAGGCCGAGCGCCTGGCCGGCGATGAACACCGGATCGCGCCGGTACAGCGCGTAGACCAGCAGCAGCGCGCCGCCGCCGATCGAGAAGAACCAGAACGCCACTGGGACCACGCTCTTGCGCGCGCGCTCGGAGGCGATCCATTGCACCACGAAGCGCATGGTGAAAAAGCCCTGCGCGATAAATCCCAGGATCACCCAGCCATCGAACTTGATGACGAAGACGTCGTGCAGATAGACAGCGAGCGAATTGAGCAGATCAGTCATCGGACTTAACCTCGGTTACCACCGGCGTCGATCGCTTGCGGCGGATCAGCCACCACACACCCACCAGATCCATGATCCCGATCCATAGCCGGTCAAAGAAGCCGTAATTTGACACGCCCGACCGCCGCGGCCGGTCGATGACGTCGACATAGGCGATCTCGAAACCTTCACGCCGCACCAGCGCCGGCAGGAAGCGGTGCAATCCGTCGAAATAGGGCAGCGACAGGAACACGTCGCGCCGGAACGCCTTCAGGCCGCAGCCGGTGTCGCGGGTGCCGTCGCGCAAAATCCCGTTGCGCACCCCGTTGGCGATGCGCGACTGCATCTTCTTGAAACCGGTATCCTTGCGGCCGACCCGCTGGCCGGCGGCAAGGCCGATCCGGCCGCCGCCGTTCTCGATCACCGAAATCAGATCCGGCAGGAACGTCGGATCATTTTGTCCGTCGCCGTCCAGCGTGGCGACGATGGCGCCACGCGCCGCGCGCACGCCGCTGCGCACCGCGGCCGACTGCCCGGATGACGCGGCGTGACGGATCTGACGCAGGTTTCCACACTGCTTCATCAGCGCCGCCAGCCGCGCCGGCGTGGCGTCGGTCGAACCGTCATTGACGTAGACGATCTCGTAAGCCCAGCGCCCGTCGAGCGCGGCCGTGATCTCGGCGACCAGCGGCACGACGTTCTCAGCCTCGTTGCGCACCGGCACAACGATCGAAACATTCACGGCTGCGGGATCGGAAGACGACAAATCAACGCTCGCGACTGGAGGTATTTTGCGGCCCGAAAGCCGGTCTCGGGCACGCCGCTTATTATGGGGCGAACGCCTCGCGGGCAACCCTTTTGAGGTGGGTCGCGGAGGGACCGGCGAGCCCGGCAATGGCGCCATTGCGATGAATGGTGAACGCCAAATGACGCGCGGCGAACCAGTAGCGCACGATCATGGCGCCGACCACGCCGACCAGTGCGCCCGCAACCACATCGCTGGGATGATGGGCCAGAAGCACGAGACGGCTGACGATAATCAAGAAGGCATAGACGATCATGATGACCCGCAACCGCGGCCACAGCACGGAAACGGCAAAGGCCAGTGCAGTCGCTGCGACGGCGTGCCCCGATGGAAAGCTGGCGTAAGCTTCGGTGCCGGCGAAATGCGCGAAGTTGAAGGCGTTGGCCTCGCCGCCGACGAACGGCCGTCCGCGCCCGACGATGAACTTGATCACCTCGCCGGCGAGCACCGGCACCAGCACGGCAAAAAACACGAACTGGATCCGGGTTCCAAAACTGACCAGCAGGGATCGCGAGGTTCCCCGCAATCGCGGCGCGATCAGCGCGGCAATCAATAATATGGCCGCCAGCAGCCACAGCAGATAGGTCGATTTGCCGAAGTCGGTCAGGATGCGAACCGGCCAAAGCGCGGCGGTGCCGCGTGGCGGCATCAGGCCGATCTCCGGGACGTCCAGCACCACCATCAGCGCGACGATCGCGACCGCGCCGACCCCGGCCAGCCACAAGGTCCGGCGCGCCAGATGCCGCGCCGCTTCGGCGCGGCGCGAATGCGACGGCGCGCGCACCAGTTGCGCCAACGAGAGCCGCACGAACACCATCAACCGGACGACGTAGTTCGACGGCTCGGCGATATCTGTCCCAGCCGACATCTACTCCGTCCCTTCGGATCGGAATATCGCGATCGAAATCGCCTTGCCCTGCGAGAAGTTATAGCCGTCGATCCGCGTGGCCACGTTGTAGCGCAAGCCGATGGCCTCGGCGCGCTGGGCGAAACCGCGTTCCGAACGCGCCTCGACCAGCGCGAAGCGGCAGGTTCCCTGCCCCAGGAAGTCGGCGGCGCCGGAGCCGTCGGTCAGCAGTGTCGAAGTGCCGGTCATGAAAACCAGACTCGGTTCGTGAAAGCCCGCGGCGGCGGCTTTGGGGCCGACGCAGACGACATTGCGCAAGGCGCGGGCGATTTCCGCGCTGGGAAACAGCGGCGTCAGCGCTGGCAGCACGATGCCGTACACCGCCACGCTGAGGAACAGCGACGCCACGGCCGCATTGAGCAGCGAACGTTCGGCACGCGCGTCTTCATACATCCACCACGCGAACAGCCCGAAGATCAAAGACAGCGCCACGAACGGCCACGCCAGGAACACCGGCTGGCGCGTCAGCGTGATCGCCCCGATGACGGCGATCACCGACATGATCGCAGGAATGACGAACCACCACGCCGCGCCGCGCATCAGCCACGACCGCGACAGCACGCGGCGCTCCAGCGCACCGACCGTCAGGATGGCGATTGCCGGATACAGCGGCAGTACGTAATGCGGCAGCTTGGTCAATACCACTTCGAATACGATCCACGACGGAACGAGCCATGCCAGCAGGAATTGCGCGCCCGGCTCGCGCCGCGCCCGCCAGACCGCGGGCGTCGCCATCCCCGCCAGCGCCGCGCCCGGCCAGAATGTGACCCAGAACAGCAGCAGATAGCTGCCCGGCGGCGCGCCGTGGGATTCCTGGGCGGCGAGCTTGCTCAGCATGTCGCCGCCAAGCGAATCCGAGAAAAACGCCTCGCCGGCGCGCCAGAAGATCGCGATAAACCACGGCAGCACCAGAACCAGGAGCCACATCAGACCCCACACCGGCCGCAGCCGCCACAGCCAGCTCGCGGAACGATCCGATATCGCCAGCGCAGCGACCGTTAGCACCACGAACATCAGGATCAGCGGACCCTTCAGCAGAATGCCGCCGGCCAGCGCGGTCCAGAAAATCGCCGGCCAGCTCCAGGGCGGATGCGCCGGATCCTCGCCGCGCTGCCAGGACAGATAGACCCGCGCCAGCGCGCCCATCGCGGCCGTCACGGTAAGCAACAGCATGGCGTCGGTTTTCGCCAGCCGCGCCTCGACGCCGAGCAGCACCGAACTGCACAGGATCACTCCGGCCAGGATAGCCCCGCGCCGCGTCACGAAGGCCAGCGCCGTCCAGTAGGTCAGCAGCACCGCGCCGACCGCCCCGATCAGGGACGGCACCCGATAGAGCCAGACCCGAACCTGGGCACGTTGCAGCCCGAGCGCGGAGGCGGTTTCAACCACAGCCGCCTGCATCCAGTAAATGCCGACCGGCTTCTTGTAGCGGACGTCATCCTGAAAACGGATGTCGACGAAATCGCCTGTTTCGACCATCTGCTTGGTGGCCTGGGCGAAGCGCGCCTCGTCACGATCGATCGGCGGAATGTTGAAGAATCCGGGCAGAAAAAACAGCAGTCCGCAGATGGTCAGGAAGGCGATCGACCGGGCGTGGCTCGCGGTGACGAAATCCAGCACGCGCACCAGCCGGCTGCCTGGATTGACCCGGGTCTTCGGTTCTCGCGGCGCTCCAAATCGGGGTGGTGCATAGGTCTCGGACATCGGTTCCGCATACGCTGAAACCGCCGCAGGGACAACCGCTTGGCTCACATCTATTGAATTCGGACCACAACTGTGTCCGCGGCACCCGTGGCGTCCATGACCGTCAGCCGGACGAAGCCCGGCCCGGGCGGATCGACCAGCCGCTGGCGGCGGCCGTCGAGTTCCCCCGCCGATACGCCATTCACCAGCACCGTCATCGGCAGCACGCCCCCGGCGACCTTGACCGGCAGCGCGGAATAGGCCGCCTCGGTGCCCCCCGTGGCGTCGATCCGGGAGCCGTTCAGCGGGAACTGGATATGCAGCGCCTGCTCGCTGCCGGTCCGGATCAGCTCTCCCAGCGGCCGAAACCGCCGCAGCGGCAGCGGGAGCTTGGCTTTGCTGGCGACCAGGGTTCCCTTGGGCGCCTTGGACATCGCCGCCGTCAGCTTTCCGGTGCGTGCAAAG
>JAQGJF010000865.1 GCA_028290765.1 Tardiphaga sp. | reverse complement strand
GACCCATCTGGAAGTGGTCGAGCATCCGCAGGTCGTTGTTGCCGATCTGGTTCAGCATGCCCGTCTGAAAATGGAGCAAACCGACGATATCCGAGACCAGCGGCGTGTAGTACTTGGCGTCGAACGTGCTCTTCAGATACGTCACGTCGCCGCCGACGCCGGCGTAGTCCTGCTTGAACTCGATGAACAGACCGTCGGTCGGGTTCTTGTTGTTGTCCAGGGTGTTGTAATTGAGCGTGTAGCCGATCGAGGACGTCAGGGTCTTGCCACTGGCCAATTCCTTGCGGACCGGCAGCGAAGATTCGCCATCGACATAGCAGCCGAGGTTATTCGACGATGTCAGATCAATCGCCGGAGTTCGCGAAGCAGCAAATGCCGGACTCGGATTGAACGCCGGATTTGGTGTGCCATCCGGCAGGAACTGGATGTTGTTACAATTGTTGAACGCCGCCGGCAGCGAGACTTTCTGCTGATAGATCGAATAGCGAACCTGCAGCGACAAGTCTTCCCGCAGACCGAAGCCCAATCGCGGGCTGAAGCCGATCGTCTCGGTGTTATACGAAACGTAATTGTTGGCGAGCTGCTGGCGCTGGTAGAAATCCAATCCCAGAGCGACGCGGTAATCCAGAAGATACGGCTCGACAAAGGACAGCGAGTAGCCGCGGGCGTATTGCCCGTATTGCACGCTGGCTTTGGCAAACAGGCCGCGGCCGAGGAAGTTACGCTCGGATACGCTGACTTCACCCATGGCGCCGTCGGTGGTCGAATAGCCGCCCGAGATCGAGAAATCGCCGGTGGATTTCTCCTCGAGATCCACGATGAGAATCACGCGGTCGCTCGACGAACCGGGCTCGGTGGTGATTTTCACGCTCTTGAAGAAATCCAGGTTCTTCAGCCGGCGCTCGGCACGATCGACCAGCGCCCGGTTGTAGGCATCGCCTTCCGCAATATCGAACTCGCGCCGGATCACGTAGTCCCGGGTGCGGGTATTGCCGCGCACATTGATGCGCTCGATGTAGGTTCGCGCGCCTTCCGCGACGGAAAACACGATCGAAACCGTATGTTCCTCGAAGTTGCGGTCACCACGCGGGCGGACGATCGCAAACGCGTAACCGCGCCTCGAGGCTTCGATCTGCATTTCCTCGACGGACTTTTCCAGCGCTTCGGCGTTGTAAAGCGATCCGACGTTGACGCGCGAGAAACTGCGCAGCGAATTGGCATCGAGCGTCGGAATGATCGATTCGAAATTGACCGATGCGACGCGATACTGCTGACCTTCTTCGATCTTGAAGGTGACGAGGAAGCCCTTGGTGTTCGGATCGTACTCGGTCAGCGCGGCGACCACCTGGACGTCGGCGAAGCCGTGCTTGAGGTAATAGCGGCGAATCAGGTCGCGGTCGGCTTCGACGCGGTCCGGATCGTACAAGTCACCGGCGCCGAGGAAGCTCAGGAAATTGTGCTCGCGCGTCTTGATGACGTCCTTGAGGCGATAGGCCGAATAGGTGGTGTTGCCGATGAATTCGATCGATTGCACGCCGGTCTTCGAGCCTTCGCTGACCGTGAAGATCAGGTCGACGCGGTTGTTCGGCTGTTCGATGATCTCGGGCGTGACGCTGACGTCGTAGCGACCGGAACGGCGATAGATTTCAGTGATTCGCTGGGCGTCGGACTGAACCATGGGACGCGAGAGCGTGCCGCGCGGCTTGGACTGGACCTCCGCCGTTAGCTGCTCGTCCTTGACCTTCTTGTTGCCTTCAAAGGCGACCCGGCCGATTACCGGGTTTTCGACCACGGTCACGACCACCCGGCCACCGGCCTGGTTGATCTTGACGTCCTGGAACAGGCCGGTTTCGATCAGCGCTTTCAGGCCATCGTCGATGGCGCCCTGATCCAGACGACCGCCCGGCCCCGGCTTGAAATAGGAGCGGATGGTTTCGAGTTCCACCCGGCGGTTGCCTTCAACGGTAATCGACGCCGTCGTCTGGGCGACAGCCGACGACGAAACAACCGCAGCGCATAGCGTGGCAGCGACCGGCATGGCGATCATGATCAGGGCGGCAACGAGACCCCCCCGCAACACTCGCAGTCCAACATTCATGCGCAACGCGCCCTTATCATTCCACAGCCGGTCCGCACCCCTACGAACCGACAGATTCCCATTTGTTGCCCTGCTTGTAGACAATTTTGCCCAACTGGCAAACGGCCTTTCGCAGTGCAATTTCAATTTCATTCCAAGACGTTGCCCATCGGCCACTAACCGAAAAAGCTTTTCAGCCAGGGCACCTGATGGACATCATTATAGAAGGCGAAAACCATTAACATCAGCACCAAAGCAAGGCCGACACGGAAGCCGTATTCCTGGGACCGCTCCGACAGCGGGCGCCCTCTCAGGACCTCCGCGGCATAGAACAAAAGATGACCGCCATCGAGCAGCGGCACCGGAAACAGGTTCAGCAAACCGATCGAAACCGAAAGCACCGCGGCCAGGTGAATCAGCGGCATCAGGCCCAGCGTCGCCACCTGACCGGAGATCTGGGCGATTCGGATCGGTCCGCCGATCTGGTCCGGACTGGCGCGCCCGGTGAAAATGTTCCCGATATAGGACAGCGTCGAATCCACCACGAACCAGGTTTCCTTGACGCCGAGCCACAGCGCCGTCGCCGGGTCTACCCGCTCGGTGGTCACATCTCCCGGGGAGTTGGTGCGCTGAATGCCCAGTTGGCCCATGCGATGCACGTTGCCGAAACTGTCCGTGACTTCTTTGAGCTCGGGCGTGGCGCTCAGCACCAGCGAAGAATCGCCGCGCTTGACCGTGAAGGAATGCGTCCGCCCGGCTTCGCCGACGACGATCCGTTGCATGGCGGTGAAGCTGTCGATGGCGTTGCCGTCGATCGCCGTCACGATATCACCGGCCTTGAAGCCCGCAGCCGCGGCGGCGCTGTTCTCTTGCACGACATCGACCCGCGCCGTGGTGCTCGGCTTGCCGAAGAACGTGAACAGCGCGGCGAAAATCACGATCGCCAGAATGAAATTCGCGATCGGGCCGGCAGCGACGATCGCCGCGCGCGGACCGACCTTCTTGTGATGGAAGCTGAAGTTGCGCTCTTCTTCGCTCATGGTGGCGAGCGTCGCATTCGACGGTGTGCTGGCTTCGGTGTCGTCGCCGAAGAACTTGACATAGCCGCCGAGCGGTATCGCCGAAATCTTCCAGCGGGTGCCGTGGCGGTCGTTGAAACCGCAAAGTTCCGGACCGAACCCGAGCGAGAACGTCAGCACCTTCACGCCGGCCCAGCGGGCGACCAGGAAATGGCCGAGCTCATGGAAGAAAACAACGATCGTCAGCACGAACAGGAAAGGGATGATGTAACCGACCACGCCGTGGCTTAACGTATTGAGACCATGCATAAAATAGTCGAGCATCCAGTTCCCCTTCCAAAGAGCCCAAGGCTCCCCCAAACTACCTAGGATGCCTTTGCGGCAATTTGAGGCAAGAGGGTGGCAGCCATTTTTCTGGCATTATGGTCAATGGAAATCGCGTCGTCGGCGGAGGTCAGAGGGGCCAGGTTCCCCGACCTGGTCCATTGTTCCATCGTCGCTTCGACGAGCCGCGCGATCGCGCCAAATCGGATCTGGTGCTGGATGAACGCAGCCACCGCGACCTCATTGGCCGCATTGTAGACGGTGGTCGCACCATTGCCGGTCCGCAGCGCATCGTATGCCAGCCGCAATCCCGGGAACCGCTCGAAATCGGGGGCCTCGAAGGTCAGCTGGCCGATTTTCGCCAGATCGAGCGGGGCTGCCGGTCCGACGATACGTTCCGGCCAGCCCAGGCAATGCGCGATCGGCGTGCGCATGTCGGGAGCGCCCAATTGCGCGACCACCGACCGATCGGAAAATTCGACCATGCCGTGGATGATCGATTGCGGATGCACCAGCACATCGATTTCGTCCGGCGCGAGCGCGAACAGATAAGACGCTTCGATCACCTCGAGCCCCTTGTTCATCATCGAGGCCGAATCGATGGTGATCTTCTGTCCCATGCTCCAGTTCGGATGCTTCAACGCCTGCGCCAGTGTCGCCTGTTCGATATCGGCGGCAGCCCAGGTGCGAAACGGTCCGCCGGACGCGGTGATGATGACACGGGTGAGTTCTTCGCGGTTGCCGGAATGCAGCGCCTGAAACAGCGCATTGTGCTCCGAATCGGCCGGCAGGATGCGGGCTCCGGCCTTTGCCGCGCGCTGCATGAAGAAGTCGCCCGCGCAGACCAGGCACTCTTTGTTGGCGAGAGCGATAGTGGTGCCCCGGTCGACGGCGGCAAGCGCCGGCTTCAGGCCCGCCGCACCGCTGATGGCGGCCATGATCCAGTCCGCCGGACGCTCGGCGGCCTCGATAATCGCGCTCTCCCCGGCGCCGCAGGCGATGCCGGTGCCGGCGAGCGCTTCCCGAAGAGCGCCAAGCAGCGACGCATCGGCCACCGCCGCGAATCGCGCGCCAAATTCCTTGGCCAGCGCCGCCAGCCCCTGGACGTTGGTGTTGGCAGTCAACGCCTCCACCTGATACCGGTCGCGCGCCGCTCTCAGCAAATCCATCGTGCTGTCGCCGATCGACCCGGTCGCGCCGAGGACGCTGACACGACGCACGCCGGAAGCCACGGCCTTGCCGTTTCGCAATGGAACTGCACTCATGATTTCACCAAACCATAAGACCGCGGCCGACGCCATCCGCACCATGGCGCAAAAAGCCGATTAGCGCGGCCGCGACGACCGCAAAGACGTAACCGTCGAGCCGGTCGAGCAAGCCGCCGTGCCCCGGGATGATCTGGCTCGAATCCTTGACGCCGAAGGCGCGCTTCACCGCCGATTCGAACAGGTCGCCGAGCTGCGAAACAATGGAAAGAACCGCCGCGAGCAACAGCAGCGGGACCATTTTGCCCAAACCCAGCGCGGCAAATCCGGCCGCGACGGCGAGACTGGCCGTAAAGCCGCCGATCGCCCCCGCCCAGGTCTTTTTAGGGCTGACGCGCGGCCAGAGTTTCGGGCCGCCCAACCCGCGACCGGCAAAATAGCCGCCAATGTCCGTGACCCAGACGATCAGCAGAATCAGCATCAGCGCGACGAAGCCCCAGACCTGGTCGAGGCGGACCAGCACCGAGGCGACGAGCGCCGCGGACGCATAGCCGAGGCCGAGCGCGACCCAGCCGCGGCGTTCGGCAGCCGTCACCGCCGTGACGGCGACGCCGAGCGCGAGAATCCCGAGCGACACCTCGATCCGGCCGAGCGCGAGCCCTGCTCCGGCCAGCACCAGCGCCACCACGCCGGCCGCGACCACCGGCATTTGGCGCGCGGCGCCGACGACCATCAGCCATTCCACATACAGACCGACCGCGGCGAGAACCACGAGGCTGAGCCAGAGCCAGCCGCCCGCATAGGCCAAGGCAATCGCGACCGGTATCAGAACCAGGGCCGCGAGAATCCGCGTCACGAGATTTCGCGAACCCTGATCGGCGCTAGGCGTCGGCGCCGCCTTGTCCTGGCTCACGCCTGTCACGATCCGGTTTTCGCGGCCAGGCCGCCGAAACGGCGCTCGCGTCTGGCGTATTCGGCAATCGCGCCCTCGAGCGCGGCCTTGTCGAAATCCGGCCAGTGGATCGGGACGAACACGAACTCGCTGTAAGCCGCCTGCCACATCAGGAAGTTCGACAGCCGCTGCTCGCCGCTGGTTCGGATGATGAGATCGGGATCGGGGATATCCGGCGCGTCGAGATATTGGCCGAGCGCGTCGGCGTTGATGGTCGCCGGATCGCGTTTGCCTTCGGCGACCTCGCGGGCCAGCCGCTGCGCCGCATTGGCGATTTCCTGTCGCGAACCGTAATTGAACGCCACGATGAGACTAAGTCGCGTGTTGTTTCGGGTCAGTTCTTCCGCCTCGTTCAGGAGCGCGCAGATATCCGGCTCGAGGCCTTCGCGTTCGCCGATCACCCGCACCCGCACGCCGTCGCGATGCAGCGTGGCAAGGTCGTTGCGGATAAAGCGCCGCAACAGGCCGAACAGATCGCCGATTTCGGTCGCGGGACGCGACCAGTTTTCCGAGCTGAACGAGAAAATCGTCAGATACCGAATGCCGAGCTCGCCGGCCGCCCGAACCACGCGCCGCAGCGCCTCGACGCCGCGGCGGTGACCTTCGGCGCGGGGAAGTCCACGGGCCGCCGCCCAACGTCCGTTGCCATCCATGATGATGGCGACATGCAAAGGCCCTTCGGATCGATCCGATCCGTCAGTTGCAGGCGCTGCGGCGTTCGACATCGGTTAATCCCCAACGCATGCCCCGCCAAAATGTGTGCAATTTGGCGAAAAGATCATGCGCAGATTCATTCATTGCAACCAGTCCGGTAGAATATACCTCAAACGGTGAGGATTTCCTTTTCCTTTGCCGCCAGCAACTGATCGATCTCGGAGATCGACCCATCGGTCGCTTTCTGCACGTCGTTCGCCAGCCGCTCCTGATCGTCCTCGGAAATCTCGTGATTCTTCTCGAGCTTCTTGATGGTATCGAGACCGTCGCGCCGGACGTGCCGCACCGCGACCTTGGCCGCCTCGGCATATTTGTGCGCGACCTTGACCAGCTCCTTGCGCCGCTCTTCGTTCAATTCGGGAATTCGCAACCGAAGCACCTGTCCTTCGGTCGCTGGACTGAGACCGAGATTGGAATCGACGATCGCCTTTTCCACAGCCTTGACCATCGACTTGTCCCACACCTGCACCGAGAGCAGACGCGGCTCCGGCACGCTGACGGTGGCGAGCTGATTGAGCGGCATGTGGGAACCGTAGGCTTCGACCTGCACCGGTTCCAGCATCGACGCCGCCGCCCGGCCGGTACGCAACCCGCCCAGCTCGTGCTTGAGAGATTGGGTGGCGCCCTGCATTCGGCGTTTCAATTCGCTGATGTCGAAATTGCCTGTGGGCATGCAGTTCTCCTTCTTGAACAACCGGCTCGTACCAGCCGCAACGCGCCGGAATCGAGCTTCTCCTGAAGATCAGCCCGCGACGATGGTGCCGCGTCCCGTACCGCTCAGCACCGCGCCGATCGAACCCGGTTCGGCGATCGAAAACACGATGATAGGCAACGACGTCTCGCGGGCAAGCGCGAAAGCTGTCGCGTCCATGACCTTATAGCCGCCCTCAATCGCTTGTGAGTGGGTCAGACGGTCAAACCGCTTGGCGGACGGGTCTTTCTTCGGATCGGCGCTGTAGACGCCGTCGACATTGGTGGCCTTGAGCACCGCCTGCGCGCCGATTTCGGCGGCCCGCAACACCGCCGTGGTGTCGGTGGTGGAGAACGGATTGCCGGTGCCGCCGCCGAGCAGCACGATCCGCCCCTCGGCGAGACATTTGTGCGCCGCACTGTGGGTGAACAACTCGCAGATCTGCGGCATTACGAAAGCCGACAAAGTCCTGGCCGGCTTGCCGCGCCGCTCGATCGCCGCCTCAAGCGCGAGGCAATTCATCACGGTGGCGAGCATGCCCATGGTATCGCCGGTGGTGCGCGAAACGCCACGCGACGACACCTCCATGCCACGGACCATGTTGCCGCCGCCGACGACGACGGCGACCTCGACACCAAGCTGCTGGGCGGCAATCAGGTCGCCGGCAATGCGATCGATGGTGGGCTGGTCAAAGCCGGCGGATTGCGAACCGGCGAAATATTCGCCCGAAAGCTTGATCACAACGCGACGATAGACCGGCTCAGCCATGATGCGATCGCTTTCCTTCGGGCGCAGCAACTCCCGGCACCAGATGCCGGGAGGACGGTCCGGCGGTTACTTCTGGCCGCTGGCGGCCGCGACCTCGGCCGCGAAATCGGACGTCTGCTTCTCGATTCCCTCGCCGAGAGCATAGCGCACAAATCCGGTCACTTTGATCGGCGCGCCGACCTTACCCTCAGCTTCTTTCACCGCCTGGGCGACCGACTTGCCGGTATCATGGATGAAAGCCTGCTCGAGCAGGCAGACTTCCTTGTAGTAGGTCTTCAAACCGGACTCGACGATCTTTTCGATCACGTTTTCCGGCTTGCCCTGCTGGCGATATTTGTCGGCGAGCACGTCCTTTTCACGGCGCACGATCTCGGGATCGAGGGCGGCGGGATCCAGCGCCTGCGGGTTGGCGGCGGCGACATGCATCGCCAACTGCTTGCCCAGCACCGCCAGTTCGTCGGTCTTGCCGGTCGATTCGAGCGCGACGATGATGCCCATCTTGCCGAGGCCCTCGATCACCGCGTTGTGGACGTAGCTCGACACCACGCCGGCGCCGACTTCCAGCGCCGCGGCGCGGCGCAGCGTCATGTTTTCGCCGATGGTCGCGATGGCTTCGGTGATCGCGGTTTCCACGGTGGCGTCGCCGACCTTGGCGGCCTTGATCTTCCCGACGTCGGCGCCGGTCTTGAGCGCGACCTGCGCGATCATCTTGACCAGGCCCTGGAACTGTTCGTTGCGGGCGACGAAGTCGGTCTCGGAATTGAC
>JAQGJF010000826.1 GCA_028290765.1 Tardiphaga sp. | reverse complement strand
TTCCCATGTTGCCGCCGTCGAAGATCGGAAGCACCAGTGCATCCTGAAGCAGGCTCGCCAGCGGAAGCGCCTGGTCATAACTGTCGATGCCGACGACGCGCATGAGGTCGGTAATGACCCGGACGGCGGTCTCGGAGCCGAACACTTTCGCCTGAATGGCAAGCTCCGGGGCTGCGGGAGATTGCTGGTCGAGCGCATGACAGGCGCGCCAGCTCAAATATCGCGCCGCCTCGATCGCGGTCTTGGCATCGCCAAGCGCATAGCCGACCGCCTGATGTTCGATAATCGGATGGACGCCGCCACGCCGTTCGGTCCGGGCGAAATGCAGCGCAAAGTCGAAGGCGGCCCGCATCAGCGCCACGCCGAGGATTCCGACCAGCGCCGCCGTCCCGGTAAAACTGGCCTCCGCCAGCGCGAGGCCGCCGCCCTGCTCTCCCAACAAATGATGGCGCGGAACCCGCACGTCGTCGAACGCGAACTCCGGCACCAGATGGGCCCGATGACCCACCGCCTCGATCGCGCGCTCGAACAGCAGCCCGCGTTGCGGCCGTTCGACCGCGATCACCGAAACATGCCTGTCGGACGATTCACCGGTTCGACACACCACGCACAGCAGATCGGCCCCCTTGCGATCCCACCCCGTCGCCGACGACACCCACTTCTTGCGTCCGGCGATCACCCACTCATCGCCATCGAGGCGCGCGGTGGTGCGCACGCCCTCACCCGGCAGCGGCGAACCCGCATTGGCGCTGCCGCCCGGTTCGCTTGAACAAAAGCCGGCGAGCGGCGTGCCGCGCTTTTGCAGGAACGGTCCGAGAAAACGCCCGCATTGCTCGGGCGTGCCGCCAATCAGCACCGGCAACAGGCCGAGCACCGTTCCGAGCATCGTCAGCGTGACGCTGGCGTTCACGCTGTAGAATTCCTCCGCCAGGATCGCCAGGTCGACGAGGCCGTTTCCTTCGCCGCCCGCGGGCACCGGAATGCATTTGCGGAGATATCCCGCGGCCACCATGGCCTCGTAGGTGGGTCTGGTTGCCAGGAATCGCTCCTCCGCCGTCGGCAGCGTGTCGGTCGCGGCCCTGACGCCGGCGAGGACATCCTTTGCGAATTGGCGCGCCTCCGATTTGAGCTCGCGCTGTTCCGGAGTGAGGGTGAAATCGATCGCCATCATACGCCTCCCTGGCTGGCCATGCCGTGGCGGCATGGTCAGAAGGCAGCGTTAGCTTGCGAGGGCGCTTGGGTCTTGGACCGTGGCGAACCGAATACTTGGCCTGGAGTGTACCAGCTAGGTCTTTGACGCCTGCCCGTTGCGGAACTCGCGCGGCGACAGGCCGTTGCAGCGTTTGAACAATCTGTTGAAGTAGGAAATGTCGCTGAATCCGGCGGCGAAAGCGATCTCGGCGATCGTCATCCGGCGGCAGCCCGGGTCGAGAAGATGACGCGCGCTGGCCAGAATGCGTCGGTCGTTGACATGCTCGCCGACCGAGCGACCGGTCGTGCCAAAGAGCTTATGGACATAGCGAACCGAACAGCCGAACTTCCGCGCCAGCGTCGCGGCATTGAAGCGGGCGTCGGTGAAATGCCGATCGACGTGATCGAGCATCATCGATAATTGCACCGGCGCATGGGCGCGTGCCAGCGGCGCATCGGCAACGAACCTTTCCGCATGCGACAACAGATCCAGCAGATGGTGACCCAAAGCGGGAACCGGGGCGGCCTGCGCGTGAATGCACAGATCGGCATATCCCGACAGCGTTCGCGCCAGCGCCCTGCCCATTTCGGTCGACGATAATGTCAGCCGCGGGCGGTCGGCAAAATGATCCGGCAGCAACGCGCGCGGCGCTGCAAAGCACAGCAGGGTGAAGCCCCGCAGGTTCATGATTTCAAACGGCTCGGTGGTATCGACGACCGCAAGATCTCCAGGTCCGCAAATCTGCTCATGACCACGCTGCACCGAGCGCGAAAGACCGTCGAGCTGCAGGTTGAGGAAATAAAGATCGCCGGCGCCCCTTGCGATATGAGCGCTCTGGCGCTGGACGCTGTGAGGCGTCGCCGTGACCCGCGAAATATGGATGGGCGCGAGATCGGTCTTGGTGATGGCGCCGCAAAACGGCGCGTCCGAAATCTTGCGGGGCTCGAGCTGGACGAAAGCGTCAGCAAGATCGTCGGCCCAGCTGCCAAAGGGCCGATCCGCCTGGGTAGCTTTGGTCAACCACTCCATAAGCGTGCTAAACCGTGGGCCGCGCCAAACCGTGAGAGTTGATCCGCTTCATGGTCATTGCGGGGATAAAATTATGCATGGAAGCCCTGCAAGATCAAGTTCCGATTGCCGGAGCATTTGTCATGACGTGCTCAGCAAATAGCCAGCGAAAATTGCCGCCTGGCGATGCCATTGTGAAATTCGCAACGCCGGTATAATGCGCTAAGAAGATTCTCCACACGCGGAAATATGGCAGACGATGACAACCGAATCTTCTCTCAACGCGATCCTGCCAACCGATGCTGACGAACTATCCGCCGTCAACGACAAGTCCGTAGCGGAAAACCGCATGCGGCGCCGGGTGGTGCTGGCGTCGATCCTGGGCAATGGGCTCGAATGGTTCGATTTCGTCTCCTATGGCTATTTCGCCAGCATCATCGCCAAGGTGTTCTTCCCAGGCGGCGGCGATCTGGCGCTGATGCTGACCTATGCGACCTTCGCGGTGGGATTCGTGGTGCGGCCGATCGGCGGCATCGTGCTCGGCGCCTATGCGGACCGCTACGGCCGGCGCAGCGCGCTCTCGCTGCTGATCGTGATGATGGCGTTCGGCACGCTGACGCTCGGGCTGACGCCCTCTTTCGCCACCATCGGGATCGCGGCGCCGATCATCGTGGTGCTTGGCCGCGTGGTGCAGGGAATCTCGATCGGCGGCGAATTCGCCAGCGCCACCGCGCTGCTGGTGGAGCACGCGCCGGCCCACCGCAAGATGACGTTCGGCGCCTTCCAGATGTCCTCGCAGGCGCTGGGGCGGGTGCTGGCCACCTCCGTCGGGCTCGGCGTGCTGCTGACGTTCCCGCCGGCAACCATCCAGGACGGCGCCTGGCGCATCCCGTTCCTGATCGGCTCGCTGATCGGACCGTTCGGCTTCTATGTCCGCTACCGGATGGCGGAATCGCCGGAGTTCCAGAAGCTCATGGAACACAAGAAGGATGTCGCCCGCGCGCCGGTGCGCGAGGTGCTGCAGCGGCACTGGCTGCC
>JAQGJF010000769.1 GCA_028290765.1 Tardiphaga sp. | reverse complement strand
TGTTCGGGGTGCTGACCTGGAACAGCGTGCCGGTGCTGCCGGTGGAGATCATGCTGCTGCCGATGTGTTCGCCGTTTCACATCTACCAGATCTCCTACTGGGCGCGGACCACGATCGTGCCGCTGATGGTGCTGGCGGCGCTGAAGCCGCGGGCGCAGAACGTGAGCGGCATCGGCATCGACGAGCTGTTTCTGCAGGACCCGGCCTCGATCGGCATGACGGCGAGGGCGCCGCATCAGAGTCGCGCCTGGTTCACGCTGTTCAGCGGTTTCGACCTGGTGCTGCGAACCCTCGAACCGCTGTTCCCCAAACGCCTGCGCGCTCATGCGATTGCCAAGGCGGTGGCCTTCATCGAGGAACGGCTGAACGGCGAAGACGGCCTCGGCGCGATCTATCCGCCGATGGCCAATACGGTGATGATGTACGAAGTGCTGGGTTATGGCCCGGACCATCCGCCGCGTGCGATCACCCGCAAGGGTCTCGACCGGCTGCTGGTGATCGGGGAGGACGAGGCCTATTGCCAGCCCTGCGTGTCACCGGTCTGGGACACCTCGCTGACCTGCCACGCTCTGATCGAGGCCGGCGGCGAAGAGGCGTTTGTTCCCGCCAAGGACGGCCTGGACTGGCTGCTGCCGAAGCAGGTGCTGGACGTCAAGGGCGACTGGGCGGTGAAGCGGCCGGACCTGCGCCCGGGCGGCTGGGCGTTCCAGTACAACAATGCGTATTATCCCGACCTCGATGACACCGCGGTGGTGGTCATGGCGATGGACCGGGCCCGGCGCCAGACCGGAACCCATGATTACGATACCGCGATCGACCGCGCCCGCGAGTGGATCCTGGGCATGCAGAGCCGCGATGGCGGCTGGGCCGCCTTCGACGTCGACAATCTCGAATATTATCTCAACAACATCCCGTTCTCCGACCATGGCGCGCTATTGGATCCGCCGACCGAGGACGTCACCGCGCGCTGCGTCTCGATGCTGGCCCAGCTTGGCGAGACGGTGGAGAACAGCAAGGCGGTGGCCGACGGTGTCGCCTATCTGCGCCGCACCCAGCTTGCGGAGGGCTCCTGGTACGGCCGCTGGGGCATGAACTACATCTACGGCACCTGGTCGGTGCTCTGCGCCCTCAACGCTGCCGGCGTCGATCACCAGGACCCGGTGATGCGCAAGGCGGCGGCCTGGCTGGTATCGATTCAGGATGGGGATGGCGGCTGGGGCGAGGATGCCACCAGCTACCGACTCGATTACACTGGATTTAAGGATGCTCCGGCCACGGCCTCGCAAACGGCATGGGCCTTGCTTGGACTTATGGCGGTGGGCGAGGTCGGGCATCCGGCCGTTGCGCGCGGGGTGGAGTACCTGAAGAGCACACAGAACGAAAAAGGCCTCTGGGACGAGCAGCGGTACACGGCAACGGGGTTTCCTCGGGTGTTTTATTTACGCTATCATGGCTATTCAAAGTTCTTCCCGCTCTGGGCGCTGGCGCGGTACCGGAATTTGAAAAGCACCAACAGCAGGGTGGTAGGGGTCGGAATGTGATTTTGGGGGCGGGGGACGATGCGTCCGCGGGCACGATGGTTGACCCGCGGCCGGTACTGATTGTGACTGGTCTTGTTCAGGAAGCCCGTATCGCAGCGGGTCCGGGCATGACCGTGATCTGCAGCAGCAGCGACCCCCAGCAATTGCGCTCGCTTCTGGCCAGCTTCGACCCTTCCTCGGTCCGGGGCGTGATCAGCTTCGGCGTCGCCGGTGGCCTCGATCCGGCGCTGAAATCGGGCGATGTCGTGGTGGCCACTGAGGTCATGGCCGGGGCCAGCCGCTGGCAGGCGGCTTCCGCGCTCAGCGAGGAATTGATCGCCGGTGCAGGTCTGGGACGCCAGCGGGTGATCCGCGGCGGCCTGGCAGGCGTTGAGCAGGTGGTCGCGGCCCAGGCCGGCAAAGCCGCGCTGCATTCGGAAACCGGAGCCGCGGCCGTCGATATGGAAAGCCATATCGCGGCGGCCTATGCGGCCGAAGCCAACCTTCCGTTCGCAGCCTTGCGCGTCATCAGCGACCCTGCCACGCGGGCGCTGCCGGCGCTGGCGTCCAATGCGATCAAGGCCAATGGCGATATCGACCTTCGCAAGGTCCTGCGCGGCGTGGCGCGAAATCCGCTGACCATCCGGGCGCTGTATGCGACCGGACGCGACTTCAATCGCGCCCTGCGCAGCCTGCGCGGCTGTCGAGGCTTTCTGCTGGGCGGCGAGGGCCTCGTCGCGGCTGATCTCTGACAGCCGTTTCTGCAGTTCCGACGAGAAGATGCACTGCGCCGGGCGCCGGTGATCGAGACTGATCCCGGGCGGCAACGGATGCCGCCTTCGTCAGGTTCTCCGCCACGTCGACGAAATCTGCTGGCGGTCTCCGGGCGCTGTAAGCGACCGGACGCGGTTCAATCGCGCTCTGCGCGTGGCCTATGCGGCTGTCGAGGCTTTCTGCTGGGCGGCGAGGGCCTCGTCGCGGCGGATCTCTGACAGGCGCTTCTGCACTTCCGACGAGAAGATGTACTGCGCCGGGCGCTGATGATCGAGATTGATCTCGGGCGCCATCGGGCCGGTGGTGCGGACGCCGCGCAGCGCGACCCACATCGCCTTCAGCGGATTTTGCAGCGCCGCGTTGGCGGCGGTCGGCTCGTAGCCGCAATGCGCCATGCAGTCGGCGCACTTTTCATATTTGCCGGTGCCGTAGGTTTCCCAGTCGGTGGTGTCCATCAATTCCTTGAAGGTCTTGGTGTAGCCTTCGCCGAGCAAATAACAGGGCTTCTGCCAGCCGAAGATGTTGCGCGCGGGCATTCCCCACGGCGTGCATTTGTATTCCTGATTGCCGGCGAGGAAGTCCAGGAACAGGCCGGAATGCATGAAATTCCACTTCTTGCCCTTGCCGAGCGCAAAGACGTCGCGGAACAGCTTCTTGGTCTTGGTGCGATTGAGGAAGTGTTCCTGATCGGGGGCGCGCTCATAGGCATAGCCCGGCGACATCGAAACACCGACGCCCAGTTCCTTGGTGAAGTCGAGGAACTTGGCGATATCTTCCGCCGCGTGGCCGTCGAAGATCGTCGCGTTGACGTTGACGGCGAAACCCCGCGCCTTGGCCGCCTTGATCGCGGAGACCGCGCGGTCGAACACGCCCTTCTGCGATACTGCCTTGTCGTGATGCTCCTTGAGGCCATCGAGATGGATCGAGAAAAACAGGTACGGCGAGGGCGTGAACAGATCGAGCTTCTTTTCCAGCAACAGCGCGTTGGTGCACAACGACACGAATTTCTTCCGCGCCACGAGGCCGCGAACGATCTCGCCGATTTCCTTGTGGATCAGCGGCTCGCCGCCGGGAATGGCAACCATCGGCGCGCCGCATTCGTCGGCGGCATCCCAGCATTCCTGCGCCGACATCCGGCGATTGAGGATCGCATCGGGATAGTCGATCTTGCCGCAACCGACGCATGCGAGGTTACAGCGAAACAGCGGCTCCAGCATCAGCACCAGAGGATAGCGCTTCCGGCCCAGCAGCTTCTGCTTGAACATGTAGCCGCCGATGCGAAGCTCTTTGAAGAACGGTATTGCCATTACAAGTTTTCTTTCTGGACTCTCACAGAGATCAATCAGCCCACAGTGGTCAGTTCGGCGGGAAGCCGGAATTCGATATTTTCTTCTCGTCCCGGCAGCACCGATACCGCAACCGGCCCGATGCGCCGCAAGGCCTCGATGACGTCGTCAACAAGCACTTCCGGCGCGGAAGCCCCGGCGGTGATTCCCACCGCCTTTGCATCCTTCAGCCAATCCGGATTGAGCTCGCTGCCGTCCGCAATCAGATAACTCGCGACGCCGACTTCGGTGCCGATTTCGCGAAGCCTGTTCGAGTTGGAACTATTGGTAGCTCCGACCACGAGGATGACATCGACCAGCTTGCTCAGGTCTCTTACCGCAGATTGCCGGTTTTGTGTCGCATAGCAGATATCCCGGATGTCCGGGCCTTGAATGTCTGTAAATCGCCGCTGGAGAGCCGCAATGATGTCCTTGGTGTCATCGACGCTCAGCGTCGTCTGGGTGATGTAGGCCACCGGGGTGTCGGCGGGCAGCGTCAGGGCCGCGACATCGTCCTCGTTCTGGACCAGCAGGACAGGGCCGGGAACCTGTCCCATGGTGCCGACAACCTCAGGGTGTCCAGCGTGGCCGATCAGGATCAGAGCGCGACCCTTGGACATGTACCGCTTGCCCTGGTTGTGGACCTTGGTCACCAGCGGGCAGGTGGCATTGAGGACCGGCAGGCCGCGCGCCGCGGCCTCCTCCTCGACGCTCCTCGCCACGCCGTGGGCGCTGAATACCGTGACGGCAAGCGGCGGCACTTCGG
>JAQGJF010000750.1 GCA_028290765.1 Tardiphaga sp. | reverse complement strand
CGAATTTCTTCTCCCGCCTCAACCACAGCCACCCCGGCCGCGTGGTGTGGCTGGTGTTCAATGGTCTGGTCGCGTTGCTGCTGATGGAGATCGGCGTCTACAAGGCGCTGGAGCAGACGCTGGCGCTTTACTCCAACGTCGCCATCGCCTGGGTCGGCGCGCTGGTCTCCGATCTCGTCGTCAACAAGCCACTCGGCTTGCGCCCGCCCCACATGGAATTCAAGCGCGCGCATCTCTACGACATCAATCCGGTCGGCGTCGGCGCCATGACGATCGCCACCATCGTCTCGATCAGCGCGTTCTACGGCGTGTTCGGGCCGACGGCGAAGGCATTGGCGCCGTTTGTCGCGTTGATCGTCGCGTTCGTCACGGCGCCGCTGATCGCCTATGCGACCGACGGCAAATATTACATCGCCCGTAAGCCGAGGCGCGCCTGGCAGAACCTGCCAGCGATCCAGTGCTGCATTTGCGAGCACTCGTTCGAGCCCGAAGACATGGCCTCCTGCCCCGCTTATGCCGGGCCGATCTGCTCGCTGTGCTGTTCGCTGGATGCGCGCTGCCATGACCTTTGCAAGCCACATGCGCGAATCCAGGTGCAGGTCTCCAATACGCTGGGGAAGATCCTGCCGGAGCCGATCTACGCGCGGATCAATTCGCAGCTTGGACAATATATCGGGGTGTTCCTGATTTCCGCGGGATTGGTCGGCCTGACGCTCGGGCTGATCTACCTGCAAACCTCTGCGGCGGTTCACGCCGACAATCTGCAGCTCTCCGACGTGCTCTGGAAGGTGTTCTTCGCCCTGACCATCATCATCGGCGTCGTCGCGTGGCTGTTCGTGCTGGCGCAACAAAGCCGGCGCGCGGCGGAAGCCGAAACCAAACGTCAGACCACGCTGCTGATGCAGGAAATCAACGCCCACAAGCGGACCGACGCCGAGTTGCAGCGCGCCAAGGAGGTCGCCGAATCCGCCAATTTGGCGAAGAGCCGCTACGTGGTCGGCCTCAGCCACGAATTGCGATCACCGCTCAACGCCATCAGCGGCTATGCGCAGTTGCTCGAACAGGATCCCAGCCTGCTGCAGAAGCCGCGCGATCAGGTTCGCGTCGTCCGCCGCAGCGCCGATCATTTGTCCGGCCTGATCGACGGCATTCTGGACATCTCGAAAATCGAGGCCGGCCGGCTGTATCTGTCGCGCGACGAGGTCCGGTTGACCGATTTTCTCGATCAGCTTGTGGGCATGTTTCGTCTCCAGGCCGCCGCCAAGGGCATCGATTTCATTTTCAAGCGGCCGACCGTTTTGCCCTTCGTGGTATTTGCCGACGAAAAGCGCGTGCGGCAGATTCTGATCAACCTGCTTTCGAACGCCATCAAATTCACCCAGAAGGGCAGCGTTCATTTCGTCATTCATTACCGCAGCCCGGTGGCGGAATTCGAGGTGACCGATACCGGTCCCGGCATCCAGCCGGATGACCTGGAGCGCATCTTTGCACCGTTCGAGCGCGGCGCGCTCGGGGTTTCACAGCCGCAAACCGGAACCGGCCTGGGCCTGACCATCTCGAGATTGCTCGCCGGCGTGATGGGCGGCGACATCCGCGTCACCTCTACGGTCGGAGCCGGCAGCACGTTCCGCATGAAGATCCTGCTGTCGGAAGTCACCAACCCGACGCGGATCGCGCCGGTCGATGCACCGATCTTCGGTTACCATGGTCCACGCAAGACCATATTGATCACCGACGACGATCCCACCCAAAGAGACCTGCTGCGCGAAGTGCTGACGCCGCTCGGCTTCATCCTTTTGAGCGCGCCGGATGGCCCCGGCTGCCTCAGCCTCGCCCAGCACTGCCGGCCTGACCTTTTCCTGCTCGACATCTCGATGTCGGGCATGGACGGCTGGACCGTGGCGGAGACCTTGCGGTCGACCGGCCACCATCACGCGCGCATCCTGATGGTCTCGGCCAGCGCGCTGGAAGCGCATGGCACGCCGCTGGCGCAGCCGTTTCACGACGGTTATCTGATGAAGCCGATCGATATTCCGCGGCTGCTCGAGCTGATCGGGCAGTTGCTCAAGATCGAATGGCAGTACGAATCCGATGCCGTTCCCCTCTCCTACTGGAAGCCGAACAGCGGGTCGCGTCCGCCGGTGCGGCATGTGGAAGAGCTCATCAGCTTGGGACAGATGGGCTACATCCGGGCCATCCAGGTCAAGCTCGATGAAATCGGCGCGGATCATCCCGAACATGCCGACTTCGTCTCTCAAATGCGCTCGCTCGTCGATCGGTTCGATCTGGATCAGTACATGGCAACCCTGAAGACATTGCACAGCTATGATCACTGACCCGAAGCGGCGCGACGTCGCCCTTGTCGTCGATGATTCTCCGGAAACGCTGCGGCTGCTCACCGATGCGCTCGACGGCGCCGGCATGACCGTGATGGTGGCGATGGACGGCGCCGCCGCGATGCGCATCGTCGAACAGATCACCCCCGACATCGTCCTGCTCGATGCAGTGATGCCCGGCATGGACGGCTTCGAGACCTGCCGGCGTCTCAAGCGCGACGCGGGCCTGAGCAACGTCCCGGTGATCTTCATGACCGGGCTCGCCGAAACCGAACATATCGTGCGCGGGCTGGAAGCCGGCGGCGTGGATTACGTGACCAAGCCGATCGTGATCGAGGAAATGATCGCGCGGATTCGCGTTCACCTCGCCAATGCACGCCTGACCCAGAGCGCGCGGGCCGCGCTCGACGTGTCGGGACGGTTTCTGCTTGCGGTCAGCCGGCAAGGCAAGATCCTGTGGGCAACCCCGCAGGCGCAGAAATTATTGTCGGACAATCTCGCCGCAGCCTCCGACGATGAACTGGTGCTGCCCGAGCTCATGCTGCAATGGCTCGAGCAGGTGCAAAAGGGCAAGGCCGGATCGAAGACGGCGTCCTCGGCGTCGTTTCCGAGCAACGAAGAGCTGCGGTTGCAATATATGGGCAAGGCAGGCCCGAACGAATTCCTGCTGCGGCTCGCCAAGGATACCAGTGCCAACATCCCGGCGGAATTCAGCAAGGAGCTCGGACTGACCAGCCGCGAGGGCGAAGTGCTGTCCTGGCTCAGCAAGGGCAAGACCAACCGGGATATCGCCCAGATCCTTGGCCTCAGCCCGCGAACCGTCGATAAGCACCTCGAACAGATCTACGCCAAGCTCGGCGTCGAAAACCGGACGGCAGCCGCGGCCATCGCGGTCAACGCCAGCCATCGCAAATCCTGAAGCTGCCGTTCGTCGGCGAGGCATTTCGGCGCGCGGAGATGCCGCACCCGCCGACCGTTCGCACAGGGCCTGATCGGCACCGAAGTCAACACTTTGTCGACCTTGTTCCCATCCCCCAGCATGCTATGAATTCTACAGGCGCGCAGCGTTCGGCCCAAATGCGGTGCGAGCCGACCAACAATCACCGCCACTAAAGGCGGATTTCAGGGAGGATAATGAGATGGCCCATTTCGGCCCGACGAGGCGTTCCCTACTTCAGGGAACACTTGCGACCGGCGCGCTTGGCCTGGCGGGATTGCCCGCTTTTGCCGATGTAACCTGGAAAAAGTACGCCGGTACCACGCTCGAGGCGAACCTGATCAAGGGACCGCGCGGCGAACTGCTGCAAAAATATGCATCCGAATTCACCGACCTTACCGGCATCAAGGTCGAATCCGAACTGATTCCGGAACAGCAGCAGCGACAGAAGGCAGTGATCGAACTCACCTCCGGCAAGCCCTCCTTCGACGTCATTCACGTCAGCTATCACGTGCAGAAGCGGCAATTCGAAAAGGCAGGCTGGCTAGCCGATCTGACCGGTTTCATGAAGGATCCGAACCTGACCGCGCCGGATCTGCGGGTCGACGACTTCTCGGCCGGCGGACTGCAGTTCGCGCAGAACGACAAGGGCGAGATGCACTCGCTGCCCTGGTCGGTCGACTACTTCATTCTGTACTACAACAAGGAGCTGTTCGCGAAGAAGGGCGTCGCCGTGCCCAAGACCTTCGACGAGATGGCTACCGCCGCCGAAAAGCTCAACGATCCGGCGAACGGCATCTACGGCTTTACCGGCCGTGGCCTGCGCAACGCCAACATGACGTTGTGGACCAACTTCTTCCTCAACTACGGCGGCGAGTTTCTCGACGCCAAGGGCAATATCCTGACCGACGGTCCGGAAGCGATCGAGGCCACCAAGATGTATCAGCGTCTGCTGACCAAGACGGCGCCTCCCGGCGTCGCCGGGTTCAACTGGATGGAATCGATGGCCTCGCTGACGCAAGGAAGGGCGGCGATGTGGATCGACGGCGTCGGCTGGGCGCCGCCGATCGAGGATCCCAATGCCTCGCGCGTGGTCGGCAAGATCGGCTATGCGCTGGTGCCGGCCGGACCCAAGGGCCAGTATTCCGCCGCCTATGGTGACGGCATCGGCATCCCGGTGGCGAGCACGAAAAAAGAAGCCGCCTATCTGTACTGCCAATGGGCGGTGTCCAAAACCATGGGTGCCCGGCTGCTGCAAAGCGGCGGCGGTGTGCCGTTCCGCAACTCGATACTCAACGACGAAGCCGTCCGCAAGGGCGTCAAGATGCCGCCGGAATGGCTGGATTCGGTGATCGGTTCGGCCAAGATCAGCAAGCTCGGGCTTCCGGTGATCGTGCCGGTCGCCGAATTCCGCGACCTGGTCGGCGCCGCTGTCACAGCGACACTGTCGGGGGCCGACCCCGAGACTGAACTGAAGAAGGCCCACGTACAATTCCGACCGATCCTGGAGCGCAGCGAAAAGTCGTGAGCGACCTGACGGCCCAACAAGCGACCACTGCCGAACTGAAACCCGCCGCTCGCGAAACCCGCGAGTGGCGGGCGCCGTCCTATTGGCCGTTCGTCGCGCCGGCGATGATCGTGGTCCTCGCCGTCATCATCTTCCCCTGGGCCTATACGATCTGGATGAGCCTGCACGAATGGAAGGTCGGCTCACCGCCGACCTTCGTCGGCTTTGCCAATTACCTTCGCCTGCCGGGCGATGCCCGTTTTGTCGAATCGGTATGGCACACGCTGGTCTATACTGCGCTGTCGGTGGCGCTGCCCCTGCTGCTGGGGACGCTGGCCGCCGTGGTGTTCAACAACCGCTTTCCGATGCGCGGCTTTTTTCGCGGCCTGTTCATCCTGCCGATGATGGCAACCCCAGTCGCCATAGCGCTGGTGTGGACCATGATGTTCCACCCGCAGCTCGGAATCCTCAATTACCTGCTGTCGCTGGTCGGCCTGCCGCCGTCGCTGTGGGTGTTCCACCCGGCCACCGCGATCCCTTCGCTGGTGATGGTCGAGACCTGGCAATGGACGCCGCTGGTGATGCTGATCGTGCTCGGCGGCCTCGCCGCGATCCCGTCCGAGCCCTATGAGAGCGCACTGATCGACGGCGCCACCACCTGGCAGACATTCCGGTACATTTCATTTCCGTTGATCACGCCATTTCTGCTGATCGCCGCCATGATCCGAATGATCGATGCCGTCAAGAGCTTCGACATCATCTTCGCGATCACCCAGGGCGGCCCCGGCAGCGCCTCGGAAACCATCAACCTTTATCTCTACAGCGTCGCCTTCATCTATTACGATGTCGGCTATGCCTCGGCGATCGTGGTGGTGTTTTTCGCCCTCATCGTCGCGCTGGCCGGCGCACTGCTGCATTTGCGCCAGCGGACCCACTGGAACGACGGCGGAGGCAGCGCGTGACGGCTCGGGAGATTCTCAACAAGATCGGCCTGGCGTTCGCCATCTTCGTCGTCGTTTCACCGGCGGTGCTCTTCTTTCTCTGGATGGTGTCGCTGTCGCTCAAATTCGAGATCGACAACGCCTCGTATCCGCCGGTGTTCATCCCGTCCCGGGTGAACTGGAGCAACTATGCCGCCGTTCTGTCCTCCAACCGGTTCGTGACCTATTTCTTCAACACCCTGATCGTCACCGGTTCGGCGACGCTGTTCGCGCTGCTGGTCGGCGTGCCGGCGGGCTACGGCCTCGCCCGGATGCGGGCGCGCAAGGCCGCGGTGGTGATTCTGATTGCGCGCATCACGCCTGGCCTGTCCTATCTCATTCCGCTGTTCCTGCTGTTCCAGTGGCTCGGCCTATTGGGAACGCTGGTGCCGCAGATCATCATCCATCTGGTGGTGACGGTGCCGATCGTGATCTGGATCATGATCGGCTATTTCGAGACCACGCCGCTGGAACTGGAGGAAGCCGCCCTGATCGACGGCGCCACGCGCTGGCAGGTGTTCCGCCATGTGGCGCTGCCGATCGCCCGACCGGGCCTCGCGGTCGCCTTCATCCTGGCGGTGATCTTTTCCTGGAATAATTTTGTGTTCGGCATCGTGCTGGCGGGAAGAGAAACCCGCACGCTTCCCGTCGCCGTCTACAACATGATCTCGTTCGATCAATTGAGCTGGGGGCCGCTGGCGGCGGCCGCCCTGATCGTGACGCTTCCGGTGCTGCTGCTGACGGTGTTCGCCCAGCGCCAGATCGTCGCCGGGCTGACCGCAGGCGCCGTCAAGGGCGGATGAGTCATTGCCCGCCTTTCTTACCTCGCCCCGCTTGCGGGGAGAGGTCGGATCGCATCGA
>JAQGJF010000737.1 GCA_028290765.1 Tardiphaga sp. | reverse complement strand
CATCGGTCCAGCAGGCTCGCTTCACCCCGGCCGCGCTTGAGATCGACGTAGGAGGTCCACCACAACACGCCTTCTCCGCCGGGCTCGTAGAGGGTGCCGGACCCGCTCGGCAATCCGAAGCGAACATTGACGGAGGTCAGTCGTCCGGCAATGTGCGGGTTGGCGCCGTCGAACACGCGGCGTTTCTGTTCGTCCTGGTTGAATCCGAGCAGGATGAAGGTCTTCAAGGCGTTGCCCGACTGGGAAATGCCCTGCACCACGGCATGATGGATCTTGCCCGCGATCGGGTTTGGTAAGCCCTGATCATCCGCGGCTTCGAAACGGAAGAACGATGCGACGTCGCGCATCGCCGCGAGGCCCACCCCCAGCACCTTGGGATCCTTGGCCTCGTAGACGAGTTCGTACAGCAAAGCGGGATCGAACCCGTCTTTCAGGCACAGCGAGCGGGGATTGGGGCTGCCCGGAAACGGGATTTTCGTGCAGTCGGCAAAGGCCCAGTCGGTGCCGGCGATTTCTTTCGAAGCGCCGGTTTCGCCCGAACGCGTCTCGGAGCTCTTGGCGATCAAACGAGCCTTGGTCGCATCGAGCGACGCGGCATCGTAAGGAATCAGCGTCGCCAGCATCCCCAGGGGACGGGTGTTGGAGCCCTTGGGTGCATTGGCGATGCGGGCCAGCACGGTTCCGGTGATGGAGGACCCGTCGGGATTGCGCGCGATCGGAACCTGGACGGTCCAGTTGTCCGCAACCTGCTCGATGTCGCCCTGCCAACCGCTGATCAGTGCGACGTGACCAAAATCCTGCGGCTTGGTCGCGGACGGACCAAGCGAACTTGGACTGTTGTTGGCGACAACCGGCCGGCCGCGATTGACCACGTCATACCAGAGCACTCCGCTCGCCTGGCCCATGTCGACAGGCTTGGTCAGCGTGAAGCGGGCAACATATTCGACCTGGCCGCGCGCATTCAGCGGCGCGTATTGAATATCGGTGATGAAGGCGTTGAGCGGGTCCTTGGGGTCGAGTTCGCCGTAAGCGCGCCCGGATAGGCTTTCATGGCGCCCATCGGCAAGCGCGGTGGTCCGGTCCACGACGATTCGTGTGACGCGCGCCTCTGCTTCATGGATAACCAGAGTTGCCGCCAACGCGCCCGCGGAAATGCACGCGTGAAGAATTCTCATGGATGTTCCTCTCCCGTCGACCTCGGCCCCGATCCCTGCACACGGTCGAGCGAGGTGCTTTCTGATTTGATTGCGGTATCCGGATTGTTTGCGCAACGGCTAATCTCGGTGACGCCCGCGTTGCCGGACGCGCGCCAGGGTGCGCTCAGGAGATCTCGTAAACCGACACCTTGCCCGCGATGCCGCTCAGCGCCGCCCGCCTGGGCACTGGCGTCAGTCCGTTGGTCTCGAGCAAGGCCCGGGAATGCGCGTTCTCCACCACCGACTCCGTCACGACGATCACACGTGAGGCAGCAAGGCCCTGGACACGCGACGCGATGTTCACCGTCTGGCCAAAATAGTCCTGTTGGCCGTTGAGGGTGACCGCGAGGCAGGATCCTTCGTGGATGCCCATCTTCAGGCGCAGGCTCTGATGCTGACGCTCGGCGCCGAGATCGCTCATCGCCTCGCGCATGCGGATCGCGGCGGCAATGGCGCGGTCAGGCGTCTCGAAGGTCGCCATCACGGCATCGCCAATGGTCTTCACCACCGCCCCCCGTTCGGACGCGATAATCTCCTGCAACAGCCTGAAATGCTCGTTGACGAGATCGAAGGCGACGAGGTCGCCGACGTGCTCATAGAGCTCGGTGGAATCCTTGAGATCGCTGAACAGGAAAGTCAGGCTCAGGATCTTGAGCCGTTGGCCGATGGCCAGCGTGTCGGTCCGGTAGATGTCGC
This sequence comes from Tardiphaga sp., assembly GCA_028290765.1. The sequence goes on along the minus strand of JAQGJF010000737.1, from coordinate 5,402 downwards.
GGAAGGTCTGATTGGTCAGGAGACGCGTGGCCGTGAGAATCGGCTTGCGTCGCTTCAGGAGGTCGTCCAGCGCCTGGTTCATCAGCCATACCGTCGGCAGCACGCGGCCGTCGGTGCGGTTTTCCAAAGCCAGGCGCAGGGGTCCGGGGCGCAGGGCAACAGTGTCGATGGGAACCTGGACCTTGTTGAAGGTCACCGACAGGTTCTGGCGTTCGCTTGTCTCCTCGCCGCTGACATCGAGGAACTGGGCCGTATGCGTCACGGGATCGAACACGATCAACGTGCCTTCCGGCGCTTGCAGGGAAAGGATGGCCCTCTCTCCTGGCGGCAAGTCGACAATTTCAAGCGTGACTTCGTCCAGCAGCTTCTCCAGATCATCCGGAAGGTCGATGGCCGAGCTCCAGAAGATCTGGCGATAATATTCTGCCGCGGACAGTTCGTCGGGATTGTGGGCCGCGACCTTGCGCACGCGGGGGCTTATTGTGAAGGTCACCTCGACCAGATTGTCGAGCGTCGTCTCGTAGCCCGCGGCGCAGAAAGCGCAATTATACTGCGCCCGATCCAGCGTCTTCAGGCTTTTATTGGCGGAAAGAACACCGGCGCAACTTGGGCACATGACGCTCCACGTCATCTCGAAAATGCCGAGTCCCACCGCATTCAGGAGCGCCGCGATCACCCGCTCCTCGTCGAGGCCTTCTTTGGCCGCGAGATCGAGCGCGTTCATCTTGTTGATCGCATGATCCGGGGCATCCCGCACCATGCGCTCGAACACGTCCACCATGCCGCCGTCGGCCGACTGACGCAGGGCCGCAAACAAAGTCTCGGCTTCGCTCATGCGACAATGCTACACGAAGGACGGCAACGCGGAAACCCCACTTGCCCATCCCTTGTGGTTCGAAAACGTGAACCCGGAAGGCTCGGCGGATTAAATCGGCGTCAATGGCCGCAATGATGGAGGTGACGCCGCCGCTTAGAGCATGATCCCGAAAAGTGGATACCGGTTTTCGGACAAGATCATGCTCAAACAATAAGTTAGAGCGGGATGACGATTCGAAGATAAGTCATCCTGCTCTAGTGTGAACTTTCAAGCTCCGCGGCGTTTCTCGCGAGCGCGGCGTCACGGGGTTCAGGATGTCAGGACCACGATCTTGCCGCCGGCGCTGTTGTCGTCCATGCAGCGATGCGCTTCGGCGATCTCGTCGAGACGGAAGACCTTGCCGACGTGGACCGCGAGCGTGCCGGCCTCGACCTGACCGACCAGATCCTGGAGCGGCGTGCGCATGAAATCCTGCGAGCCGCCGGAGTAGCTGGTGAGGCTCACCGCCGTCGGAACGACGTCCATCGGGCTGAAGCGGTCGAACCACCATTTGTCGCCGACCATCCCGGTCATGCAGACGATGCCGTGTTCGCCGGCGCATTGCAGGGAATCGACGAGGCTGGTGGTGCCGACCAGTTCAAGAACCTTGTCGACGCCGCCGTTCGACCATTCCCTGACCGTCGCGGCGATCGACCCGTTGTCGACAAAAGCCTGCTCGGCGCCGGCCTTGCGAAGCAGGTCCATCCGATCCGGATTGCGCGTGGTCGAAGCGACGCGGGCACCGTGATTTCTGGCGATCGCCGCGGCCGCGAGGCCGACGGATGTGGTTCCGCCGCGAATGAGGAGGCTCTCGCCTCGCCGCAATTGCAGCGCGCGGAACAGCGCCCCCCAGGCCGTCTGCAGCATTTCGGGCAGCGCGCCGAGCGTTTCCCAGGGAAGGTGCGTCTGGAGCGGTTGGACCTGGGCCGCCGGGACACAGACATACTCGGCATAGCCGCCGTCGAATTGCCGTCCCATCCCGCCCATCGCCGTTGCCACCGTCTGGCCCTTGGTGAATTGACCGCCCGGGGCGCTCTCGACCACGCCAACAGCTTCAATCCCGAGCACCCGCGGGAATGAAACCCCGGGCGAAAGCCCTCGGCGGGTAAAGAGTTCGGACCGGTTGAGGCCGAACGCCTTGACGCGGATCAGCACCTGCTCCGCGGTCGGCTCGGCGACGGGCCAGGTTTCGATACGCAACACTTCCGGCCCGCCGGCCTGGCGGATAATTGCTGCCTTCATCTGGGCCATCAAAACCTCTCGCGCCGATCAGATGCAGCGCATGATCAGGATCAGGCGCGGCGCGTCAACTGCGATGCCGACCCATCGAGATGGGAGCCCGCGCGGTTCAGGTCTTGCTGAACTGCCGGTAATCCGGTTCGCGGTGAAACCAGAATTCGTAACCGCCGATGCCTTTCTGCATGGCGACATCGTGAATCGGCTGGTTGAGCGGCACCACCGGCACCTCGCCGATGCACATCGCGATGAAATCCTTCACCGCCCTGTCGTATTCGGCCGGATCCGTCGAAAAGCGTGCCTTGTCGATCAGCGCATCCATGGCGGGATTCTTGTAGACCGAAATGTTGAAGATCGAATTGTTGCCATGAAAATTCCAGAAGAAATAATATTCGGGATAATCGAGCCAGCCGCTGAAACGATTGAGCGCCATCGGAAGCTCTTTCTTGTTCAGCGTGGTGCGCCAGTTGGCGCCGGCAATCTTGTCCACCGTGACGCGGACACCGATTTTGGCGAGGCTTTCCTGAATCAGAAGTGCGGTCGGTTCGCCCACGGTCGCGGTGCCGGTATCGAGCGCTAAAGTCGTGTCGAGCCCTTGTTCCAGTCCGGCCTCCTTCATCAGGGCTTTTGCCTTGTCGAGATCGGTGGTGTAGGGGAACGGCTGCGGCCATGCCGCCTTCTCGACCTTGTCCGGACCGCCATACATCGGCACCGCGCGTCCGAAAAATGCGTTGTTCTGGATTTGCTCATACGGCATCGCCCAGGCGATGGCCTGACGTAATTTGACGTTGTCGAACGGCGGCTTCGACGTGTTCAACGCGACATACCACAGCGCATTCGGGATCGGCACGCCCGAGACCTTGACCTTGCCTTCCTTGATGATCTGGTCGAAATCGCGCGGTGCAAAACCGGTCGAGAAGTCGGCATCGCCGCGTTCGAGCATCGCGCGACGCGTTCCCGGCGCCGGAATGTCGCGGGCGATCACCTTCTTGATTTTCGGCAGCGGACCGCTTTTCCAGTCCTCGAACCGGGCGAAAATGGTTTCGGTGCCGGCCTTCCAGCTTTCGATTCGGTAGGCGCCGCCGCCGGCTTCGTTGGTCCTCAGCCAGGCGAGGGCCCAGGGATCGTCGACAGCGGCGTTTTTCTTCGCCAGTTCGGAATTGATGATGAAGGGAACGACGACGGCGACGTTGAACAGCAGCATCTTGTCTTTGCGGATGTAATCGATCCGAAAGGTGTGGTCATCGACCGCGACGAACTGCTCGGGCTTTTCCAGCGATCCCGCCGACATCTGGAATGTCGGAAAGCCGCCGACCTTGACCGCACGATCGAACGACCATTTGACGTCCTTGGCCGTGACCGGCGTGCCGTCGTGAAAGGTCGCGTCCTTGCGCAGCCTGAAGCTGCAGGACATGCCATCGGGCGCGACTTCCCAGCTCGAAGCGAGTTCCGGCATTAGCGTCTGGCGATCATAGGACAGCGTGCCATCGGCGAGCGTCCTGACCGCATAGGACAATAGCCGGTCGTAGCAATTCCAGGACAGGCCATTGACGGTCTGGTTGGAGCCGACCCCATGCATGTCGAGCGAATTCGGCCCCAGCTCCTGAACCACCAGCAGCGTCTCGGAGCGCGCATCTGCGATGGCCTCGTTGACACCCAGCGTCGCGCCGAACGCCGCCGTGGTGCCGGCCGCGGCAGCCGTGCTGAGAAAGTGGCGGCGATTCAAATCGAATGTGCTGATGGACATGTCTGTGCTCCCGGATGTGCAGGAATCCAGTGGAGCAAGTTGCATGCCATCGATTCGAGCGGCTGGGGCCACGCTAGAGCATGATCCCGAAAAGTGGCTACCGGTTTTCGGACAAGATCATGCTCAAACAATGAGCTAGAGCGGGATGGCGATTCGAAGATAAGTCATCCCGCTCTAGCGTTCGGCGGTTGCTGATCGAACGGTCAAGCGCGCGTGCTCTGGCTCTGCGGCGGCCTCACGCCTGGCGAAGGCGGCTGTAGACTTTCGCAGCTGAAGCGCCGGCAATGCGGCCTAAAACTGTCGCCGTCAGCAGGCCATTACCCGAAAGGTATCCGCTGGCCTGCGATCCGGACACCCCGGCCGCCGCGCCGCCGGCGGCCAGAAGGTTGGGCAAGGTGCGGCCGTCCCGACCCAGCACGCGCGCGTGGCGATCGACGGCAAGGCCTCCCTGGGTGTGGAAAAGCGCACCCGTCACGCGAACCGCCTTGAAGGGGGGCGACAGCGGCGCCACGCCGGCGAAAATCCGTCCGAATCCGTCGGTGCCATCGCTTTGCTTGAGGCGTTCGACCTCTGCGAAATTCTCTCCAAGGGCATCTGCCGGCAGTTTGAGCCGCGCAGCCAACCCCTCGATGCTGTCTGCCTCAATCACCGCACCGCCCGCTTCGGCGTGCCTGAAATCCTCGAACTGGCGGGCGATAGTCGCAATTCGCTCGTCAAAAATACTGAATGCAATCGACTCCGGCTCGGCGATGACCGCAGCCGCCTGCTCGGAATAGCCAAGGCTCTCGTTCGAGAAGCGCCGGCCGCTTATATTGACCTGGAAGCCGCCTTCCATGATCGTGGCCCAGGTAATCAGAATGCCATGGGGATGCGCCACCGATCCGTGGCCCTGATAGCCGGACATATGGACGAGTTCTGCGCCCAGCGCCTCGCCCCAGAGCACGGCATCGCCGCGATTGCCCGGATGGCCGAAATAGAGCGCGCCCTGCATCTCCGGAATGTGTTGTGCAACCAGTGACGGGTTGCCGCCATATCCGTTGCTGGCGAGAATCAACGCATCGCACCCGATCAAGTCTCGCGTTCCATCCCGTCGCGTCGTCTCAATCCCGTGAATACGACGCTCAGTATCGCTAAAAAGCGCGGTGACGGTCGCTTGCGCCATCAACGGCAAGCCAGCCTCCTCGACCGCCTGCCGGAGACGATCGATCAACTCGCCGCCGGAACGGCTTGGCAGGCCATGCATCCGGCGCGCCGTATGGCCCGGATAGTCGAAATCATGCACCACGGAAAACGGCAGGCCATAACGATCGGCAAGCCATTCGACGGTGGCACCGGATTGCGCTGCGACCAGATCGACGATCGCGTCATCGGCTTCACCATGAGCTTTCTTGCGGATATCACCGGCAAAAAGCTCGGTCGTGTCGACGATACCGCGTGATTTTTGAAACCGCGTTGCCGCGGCCGGAATCAGCCCGGCCGATAGCGCGGTCGAGCCGCGAGGCAGGGGATCACGCTCGAGGATCGCGACCTCCACGCCGGCTTCGTGGGCAGCGAGCGCGGCAC
>JAQGJF010000733.1 GCA_028290765.1 Tardiphaga sp. | reverse complement strand
CCTTCTGCCGCTGCTGCTGCTCGGGGATCTGTTCCGATTCGACCTCGATACCGGTCAGGTCTGTGAACTCCTTGATGTTTTTTTGCAGGTTATCGCCGCGCGGACCTTTGGCGAGGATCACCTCCAGCTTGGTGCCGGCGTATTTTTTCCACTGCACGTCGGCGTAAGCAGGAAATCCGGTGAGACCAAGTGCGCCGGTTGCGAGCGTTCCGGCCAATACCGAACGCCGGGTCGGGCCTGAATGGGCCATGTGGTATTCCTCCCTGCAATCCGCCTTTAACGGCGGTGATTGTTTGGTCCTGCGTCCGGCGGCTGCCTGAAAACGCGAGCTTGCCGGATTCATAGCATGCCTCACGGCCGGAACAAGAACGCATGCTGCGTCATCGACGGCGCGGATGTGCTGATTTATGGTGCGACGTCTTTGACAGGTGAACCCAGCGATGATGTATCTCGACCATCCGCCGCTGCTGATTGAGACCAAGGTCTTTTCGGCGATGCCGGATCAATTTCGGCGCAAGGCCGTGCGCTCGACATGGGCCGACGCCAACCGGCCGGGGCTTGAGACCGATTGCTTCATCGAAGGGCCATCGTTCGACGCCGGTGGCAATTTGTACATCGTCGATATTCCGTTCGGGCGTATTTTCCGGATTGCGCCCGACGGCGCGTGGACGCTGGTCATCGAATATGAAGGCTGGCCGAACGGCCTCAAGATTGGCCGGGACGGACGTATTCTGGTCGCCGATTACATGCACGGCATCATGCAGCTCGATGCGGAAGCGGGGCGGATGCAGCCGGTATTGACGGCGCGCAATTCGGAATCCTTCAAGGGCTGCAATGATCTGCACATCGCGTCGAACGGCGACATCTATTTCACCGATCAAGGCCAGACCGGGTTGCATGATCCGACCGGGCGGGTGTACCGGCTGTCTCGGGAAGGAAAGCTCGATTGCCTGATCGATACCGGCGTCAGCCCCAACGGGTTGGTGCTCGATCCGAGTGAGTCCGTGCTGTTTGTGGCGATGACCCGCGACAACGCGGTATGGCGGATGCCGTTGATGAAGGACGGCAACGTCTCGAAGGTCGGCCGATTCTGTTCCACCTTCGGCACCAGCGGTCCCGATGGCCTCACCATGGACAGCAAAGGCCGGCTGTTCGTCGCGCATGCATCGCTGGGCCATGTCTTTGTGTTTGCGCCCAACGGTGAATTGATCGCGCGGATCAAATCCTGCGCGGGACCGAGCTGCACCAATGTCGCAATCGGCGGCAATAATCGCGATCGGCTTTACATCACGGAGTCGGTCACTGGGACCATTTTGGTGGCGGACATCAGTGTGCTGGATTCGTCATTGCGAGCAGCGTAGCGACGAAGCAATCCAGTTCTTGGTCTCTGGATTGCTTCGCGGAGCCTGTCATCGGGCGCGCAGTCGCTCGACCCGTTGGCTCGCAATGACGGGGCGAGTATCGCCAATCTGGCTTTAAAATCGACAAGCTCTCACAGTCCAGCCTTCGGAGAAAAACCTTGCAAAACGTTCTTGTCAGCGACGACGGTCCCGTTCGTATCATCACGATCAACCGCCCCGAAAAGGCCAATTCGGTCAATTCGGCGATGGCCATCGCCATGCAGGAGGCGATGGTCGCCTTTGAAGAGTCGGACCAGCGGGTCGCGATCATCACAGGCGCCGGCCCGAAGGCCTTCTCGACCGGCGCCGACATGCGCGACATCCCGGAGATCTGGCGGATGATGCCGACCGTGGGATTCCGGTCGCAGAAGCCGATCATTGCGGCCGTCAACGGCTGGTGCGTCGGCGGAGCCTTCATGACGGTGGTGATGTGCGATCTTTGCGTGGCCGGTTCGTCGGCGCGCTTCTCCTATCCGGAGGGCCGCATCGGCCACACCGGCGGCGTCGCCGCGGCGCTGGCCGGCCGCGTGCCGCACAAGATCGCGATGGAGATTCTGTTCCTCGGCGACGCCATCACCGCCCAGCGCGCCTACGACGTCGGCCTCGTCAACAAGGTCGTTGCCGACGACGAGGTCTTGCCGGAAGCGCTGAAGATGGCGCATCAACTCGCCGGCTACGCGCCCATGGTGATGGCCATGCTGAAGCGCTTCATCACCGACAAGGTGCTGCCGAAGGGACCGTCCGAATTGATGCTGGCCGCCCAGGCCGAAGTGAGATCGGTGTTCAACAGCGCCGATATGAAAGAGGGACTGGCGGCGTTTGCCGAAAAGCGTTCGCCGTCCTATATCGGCCGCTGAGAGCATCCTCAGCCTCGAACCATGGCGGTCCCATGACGATCTTCGTTTCCACCTCATGGCTGGCGTCGTCGCTCGGCGATCCGAACCTCGTTGCCGTCGACGCGTCCTGGTACATGCCGGCGGCGAACCGCTCTCCGGAGGCCGAGTTTCTGGCAGGCCACATCCCCGGCGCCGTACGCTTCGATATCGATCAGGTCAGCGACCGGGCCTCGCCGCTTCCTCACATGCTGCCTCGCGCCGAGGCCTTCGCGTCCATGATGGGCGCGCTTGGCCTCGACGCCGACATGACGCTTGTCGTGTACGACGGCGCCGGTCTTTTTTCCGCGCCTCGGGCGCGCTGGACGCTGCGTGTGTTCGGCGCCCGGGACGTGCGCCTGCTCGAAGGCGGGCTGCCGCGCTGGAGGGCCGAAGGCCGGCCGCTGGAAACCGGCCCCTCGGCGCGGCCGCCGCGCACATTCGACGCCGCCTTCGATGCCGAATCCGTCAGATCGTTTGCCGAGATGAAAGCCATTGTCGCGGACCGGTCCGCGACGGTCGTCGATGCCCGGCCGGGCCCGCGGTTTCGCGGCGAGGTCCCGGAGCCCCGTCCCGGACTGAGATCGGGTCACATGCCAGGCGCCAAAAGCCTTCCGTCGGACGACCTGCTGCGCGACGGCAGCTTGAAAAGTCCCGAGGAGATCACCGCCCTGTTGCGTGGCGGTGGCGTGCCGGACAGCGGCGCCATCGTGGCGAGCTGCGGATCGGGCGTAACCGCCGCCATTGTTGCCTTGGCGCTGGAAAGTACCGGGCGTCCCGACACGGCCATCTATGATGGCTCGTGGTCCGAGTGGGGCGGCCGCGACGACGCACCGGTGGAGACCGGGCCGGCGAGGTGATGGCGCCGTAGACTTGTCCAGGCAGTTGGGGCGGCCGACCCGCCGCGAGACCGATGAAGCGTCTCCGCCTCATGCGGTCCGCTGCTTCGCATTGCTTCGTCGCAAGAGCTCCTCACAATGACGGAGGAGCCGTAGCCCGCATGAGCGCAGCGACATGCGGGAAGCGCCGTTCCCGGATGTCGCGGAGTTTATCATCGGGCCGGCCGAAGGCCGGACCCGTTGGCTCATCCGGGCTACACCCGCCGCCAATCCCGCGAACTATTCAGCCTTGCCGGAAATGCGAGTATGTCCGCGCCGCCATCGACGCCTGTCGCCAGAAACCCTTATTGCAAAGGCCTTGGCGGCACTCGCGCCGGCGTTGCCTGCCGCAAGCGAATGCGAGTTTTTATCCGGTGTGGAACTCCGTATCTTTGGGTTGTTGCATCACCAACCCAGGAATGGAATGTCCCCCTCGCGTATCTTGTTCTGTGCCCTCGGCGTGCTGGCATGGCCGGCGTCGGCCCTGGCCGCCGACCCCGTTGTCATGCTGCCGTCGGTGCCGTTCGTGCCCTCGGCCTCCGGCGGCTGGACCGTCACCCTCGGGCTCGGCGGCACCCTGCAGCCCTCCTATGGCGGCGCCGACAGCTCGATGCTGAGCCCGAAGCCGATCGTCTCGGTGCGCCGCGCCGGGACGCCCGAACGTTTCAAGAGCATGCGCGACAATGCGAGCTTCGCCTTGATCGACTACGGCCGCTTTCGCGCCGGTCCGGTCGGCGCCTACAAGAGCGCCCGCAAGGCCAGCGACCACAGCGAGCTGCGCGGGCTGAACGACGTCAAATTCGCCATCGAGATCGGCGGCTTCGCCGAATATTACGCCTTCGACTGGCTGCGCGTCCGCGCCGAAGTGCGGCGCGGCTTCAACGGCCATGAAGGCATCGTCGCGGATTTTTCGGCCGACGTGATCGTGCCGCTGAACGAACGCATGACGTTTTCCGCCGGCCCGCGCTACCGGCTGACCGATGCGAAATACGCCTCGACCTATTTTGGCGTCAGCACCGTCGAGGCGCTGGCGTCGGGGCTGCCAGCCTATGACGCCAAGGGCGGCTCCAACGCGGTCGGCGCCGGCGCGCAGCTGCGCTACAAGCTCGATCCGCAATGGGAGCTGCGCGGCTATCTCGAATACGACAAGCTGCTGGGCAGCGCCGCCGACAGCCCGCTGGTGAAATTCCGCGGCTCGACCAACCAGGTCACTTATGGAATCGGTGTGGCCTATTCGTTCGATGTTGGTGTGCGATAGCAGCAGCCGCTAAAGCAGGATGGTCTTAAGTTGAATCGGTATCACCAGCCCCGTCATTGCGAGCGAAGCGAAGCAATCCAGGGCCACGAAGCAAGAACTGGATTGCTTCGTCGCAAGAGCTCCTCGCAATGACGAGGCTGGTGATGCCGATTCAGATTGAAGTCATTCGCCCCTAGCGCTCGCCGATCAAATAATACGACAGCATCGTGGTGAGTTCGCGCTCGAGTTCACCATTGGCGAGGGCTACCGGCCGCAACAGGATGGCGGTATCGATGGCCGAGCCGACCATTCTGGGAAGGAAGAAGCTGCCGGCCTCGACGTCGAAATCCTCGCGCAATTCGTCGGCATGGGCCTTGAGAATCTTGCGCAGAATGACCTGCCGTTCGCGGAATGCCTCGGCCGACCACTCCGTCGCCGCCGGCCGCGACGTCACCTCCAGCAGGATCCGGAACAGCGGCAGCACGCTGGCGTGACTGGCGATGGACGCGCGCAGGCCGAGGGAGATCTCGCTGCGCAGGTCCCGTTCGTGCTTCGTCGACATCGCCAGCCAGAGCGGTTTTGCGATGCCGGCCTTGAGACGCTGCGCGACCGCCGCGACCACCGCTTCGCGATTGGGAAAATACTGGTACAGCGAGCCGATGCTGACCCCGGCGCGTTCGGCGATGCGGTTGGTGGTCGCCTGTTCGTAGCCCTCGTCGACCAGCAACAGCGCCGCCGCATCGAGAATCACCTCGACGGTGGCGAGCGACCGCGCCTGACGCGGAATTTTGCGTGGACGGCTGGCGTGATGCGGCATTGATCCGGTGCGCCCCCGCGCAAGCTCGATTGGTCGAGCCGACATGCGGGAGCAACGGAGGCGGTTTTGTGGTATGCGGCTGCGGCAGCCTGTCGCGCGTGCTGGTGGTTGTGGCGGCGGGGTAGAGCGGGCGAAGTTTCGGATGTTGCGACCCACACGAAAAACCTCATGGTGAGGTTTGCATTCGCGGCCACCGTAGCCCGCATGAGCGCAGCGACATGCGGGAAGCGGCGGTCCCGGATGTCGCTTCGCTCATCCCGGCTACACCCCGCTTGCTACGGCGTCAGCACGGCGCGGCCGACCAGCCGGCCCTTCTGCAGATCGACCAGCGCCTCGTTGGCCTTGGCGAACGGCAGCGGCGTCACCGGGATCGGCGGGATCTTCTTCGACCGCACCAAAGCGAGCAACTCCGCCGTCTCGCGCAGATTGCCGACATAGCTGCCCTGGATGGTGATGGCCTTGATCGGAATCAGCGGCAGCGCCCATGGCGCGCCGCCGCCGAACAGGCCGACCATCACCAGCTTGCCGCCCTTGGTCAGGCAGTCGAAGCCGAGCTGCGCGGTTTCGGCATTGCCGACGAGGTCGATCACGGATCGGATCGGCCCGCCGGCCTTGGCCGTGAGTTGCGCCAGCGCATCGGAGGCGGCGCCGTCGACGGTGGCGAGCGCGCCGGCTTTCTCGGCGGCGTCGCGCTTGCGGGCATCGATATCGACCACGATGGCGCCCTTGCCGCCCATCGCTTTCAACAGCGACAGCGCCATCAGGCCGAGCCCGCCGGCGCCGAAGATCACGATTGGCGTGTTGAAAGCCGTCTCGACCTTCTTCAGCGCGCTGTAGGTGGTGACGCCGGAACAGGCATAGGGCGCCGCGGTGACCGGATCGAGCCCCTTGAGGTCGAGCAGGTAGCGCGGATGCGGCACCGTCATGTGATCGGCGTAGCCGCCGTCGCAATAGACGCCGAGCGAACGCGGCTTCAGGCACATGTTTTCTTCGCCAGCGAGACAGACCTCGCATTGGCCGCAGCCGATCCACGGATAGAACAGCGCGATGTCGCCGACCTTGATGCCGCCCGTGTTGTCCTTCTGCGCATCCGGCCCGAGCGCCAGCACCTCGCCGACCGTCTCGTGGCCCATGGTCAGCGGCAGCGACACGCCGCGATCCTTCAGCGACAGCGGCTTGCGGCCATGGCCGAGATTGTAGCCGCCTTCCCAGATATGCAGGTCGCTGTGGCAGACCCCGGCGGCCTTCACCTTGATCAGCACCTGGGTTCCCGACGGCTGCGGCGTCGGTGTGTCGATTTCGGCGAGAGGTGCAGCGTAATCGGTGACCTTGAAGCTTTTCATGGCGTGTCTCCCTGGGTGTCTTTTGTTTTTTGACCAACTCACTAACCACGTCATGGCCGGGCTTGTCCCGGCCATCCACGTCTTTCTTGGCGGCGAGGCTGACAGGCGTGGATGCCCGGGACAAGCCCGGGCATGACGAACATTAA